>JBAYCO010000001.1:0-24536 GCA_041668685.1 Victivallaceae bacterium
ACTCTGCGTAGGCTGAGCCTGAGCGTAGCGAAAGGCAACATTCCCGTCTCGGTTGTGTCCCTTTGCTTAACAACGTTTACCAATTTATGACTCAAGCGAGACGCTTGAGCTACATTATTAACCATTTCCTTCTATGTTAACGTTTCCCGCTCCCCTATGGGGAGTTTAAGGCAATACCACGTCCTCTGGGCGTGGTTTTTTATTTATTGAAAATCAAATTGCCGAATCCACGATAATCATGAACGATCCCGTGTTGCCAAAAACTCACTTCCGTATTACGGTGTTCTTGCTTGCAATAGCGTATAAACATAACCTTCACATTTTGTTGCGGATCTGCCATTATTTCTTTAAAAGGCAATGTCAACATCACACTCCAGGAATCGGCGCCGATTTTTCGCTGCAAGACAAAATTACCATTCCAGGCGGTAGTTTTATCTCTGGCATCATAAATATTGCCATTAATGTCAAAAACTATTTGGTTGCAAATTGTTTTATTTTCTTTATCGCGGCCGGTTATGAACAATTCAAATTTCTCTCCTTTGGGCCATTTGTCCCGGACTGTTTTTGGGGTGGAACTGCTTATGCGTCCCGAATTGACATTTATACATTTTATTCCAAAATAAATACTATTCTTGTCATATAATATTTTCACGCTACTTTTTGCGCCGGCTTCCTTGTTGTCATGCCAAGTGGTAAATTTGGTTGCGGGACAAGCCTTTTCCCAGTCACCAGAGCTAAAATCGGGATCGAAAATAACAGCGGCATCGGTTTTTACCGCTGTTATTGAAAAAGGTTCACAAAGTTTCAGCTCCGCTTCAAAAACGGCACGAAGTCCGGCAAGCATTTTCGCCGCCCTGGTATCAGATATTTTCGCTGTTGCTGCATCGAGGATTTTTCGACATTTTTCAACCACCTCCTGCCGTTCGCTGAAATTATACCAGAATGTTCTTGCTCTGTCATTGCAATCAGAACGGTTTTCGCTTTTCAGCCAGTCCTGCTCAATAACGGCATAGAATTTTTCAAGTTCATCGGCGGCGTTCCCGTAGACCCGCTTCAGGAATTCCTTTCGCAACAGTTTTATATCCTGGAACGGATTCCAGGCGGCATTGGTCGTTGTCCAGAAATACAGACCGTTGACGTCCCAGACTTTCTTCCCGTCAAGTACGCGACCGGTATCATCGGAATACATCTGCGAATAAGTCTTATTTATTCCCAGTTTATTGACATATTTCCAGTCGGCGGCGGCGATTGCGTCTATCGGCCGGGGATAAGCCCCCGTCAAACCGTAATATTCCCGTAAAGTCAAGTTTCTGGTTTTCTTTGTCCACTCTAAAAGCCGTTTCCGGGTTTCACTGTTCAACGGCGATGATAACGGCGCTTTGCTGTTCCTTTGGATCGGGCAGAAGGAAATATCGATATTCGGTTCGATTCGGCAACGGGGTGGAATCTCCGTAAAAAAATAACTGAAAGTGAGTATTTTCTTGTCTGGATATTTCTTTTGCATGTACCGGGCGATCCGGTTCAGCCATAAAAAAAACTGGGTTGAGCGAAAAGCTTTGTCGTTTTTATTTATGCTTTCGCCGTTGTCCAGTTTGAGCGGTTCGAGGCATGCCGGACAGTTACATAGATGATAATTGTCTTCTATCATTATCCTGTAAGTGTCATAATCCGGGTATTTCCTGATTTTCGCGTCCAGTTCCCGAATAAAAGCCTTCGTCATTTCATCACTGCTGAAACAAAGCTGGACCTTGTCCTTAAAGGCGCTCGGCCTGACTCTTTTCCCGTCGATAAGCGGGTAATACTCCGGGTGTCGTTTAAAATATTTCTTTTCACGAAGATATACCTGTACCAGGTTATGCCCGCCGCCGTATTCGGTTATATTGCCGAACTGCGGACAGGAATTACAGTAAATCGTCCTTGCGCTCCAGTTGCTGCCGTTACGCACCTGCCAGGCATCGGAAAATATGCCGTTTTTGCCGCCGCCCGTCATCTGCCAGCCGCGAAGCGCGAAAACCGGAATGTCAATATAATCCGTAACGGTTAGTTTGAAATCGGGTTTTTTACTGAATATCGTTCCGAATTCGGGATTGGGGCGCGCCCAGATAATATCGCTGTTTTTAAACAGGAGCTTATAGATCCCGTTGAGAACCCCCTTAGATTTTGAACCGAAAATATAAAGTTTACCGTCCCGTTCCCGGACTGCGTAACCGTCATTGTTTTTCAGCTTTTTCAAGTCATCGGGGAACCCCGAAGGATTAACGCTCAGAATAATTTTATAAGGCATTTTGCCGGGATTATGAACCAGCGGCAGTTCGGCGCCTGAAATCTCGCGAACCCAGCGCCGCAGCTCATGTGCGGCATAATTTAAAACCTTATCTGCAGAAGAAATCGTTACTATCTCAGCAAGCGCCCGCCCGTTTTTTGCAAGCGGAATTTCCGCAACCAGCAGTATCGGAAGAAAAAATATAAGTATATGCGACAGTAATTTCACTGTAAGGGCTCCTTTTTAATCACACGGTACAAAGTCGCCATCATACAATGACTTGCCGCCGGCATAACGCAAAATTCCAACATGCCCGTCCTTAAACAGGAAATTACTGTATCCTCCGTGTCCCCAGGTAGGACCAAACTTACTGCCGAAGAATCTGGAAGAGTTAATATCAGCTCCCTGATATAACCTTAATGCTTGATTAATATTTCCTGACACTTTATAAAAATACTGTTCTCCCATAATAATACAGCCGTCTTTAACCATATTTATTTTATGGTAAAAATTGTATTCATTCTCCGTGGTGGTATACATCCAGCCGCCGCAACGCGGATTATCGTTATCCTGTTTACAGGTAGATGAATAATTACTGTAATAATACTCTCCTTCCGGGTCGCCGCTCCAACAGGGAGATTGTGAAGCGGTGCCGATTATCGGACAAAAATACATGCCGTTAGTGTTTTTAAAGACCAGTCCTTCATAACCGATATCTTCGCTTTCCCGTTTAAGATAAACATTAATATCCCGCACCCATTTCCAGTAATACGCGCTCGGCAACCAACCATCATAATCATTTACGTATAAAGACAACCCGGAACTAATTTGTTTTATATTGTTGGCACAACAAGCGCGATATGCCTTACTCCTTGCCTTATTCAGTGCCGGAAGCAGCATTGACGCGAGTATCGCTATGATCGCAATCACAACGAGAAGTTCGATGAGTGTGAAGTTAATTCTATTAATTTTTTCAATTTTCATTTATTGACCTCCTGTCATTTTTTTAATTTTTAACACTTGTTCCTTCGTGAAAAGTCGGCTGTATCATGATTTTTACCGGTAAGAGACGCGCCCCGTTAATTATTTCCATGACAAGCTTTGCGGCATATCTGCAAACGGCGCCTAGATTACTGCTGCATCCATTAAAGCCGAAGCGCGGATGATCATTATGCCCTCCCGTAACCGCGATATCATCCGGTACCGAATAGCCGCATTTTTCCAAAGTTTTTACTGTTGCCAACGCCCGGAAATCATCGGTGCAAATGATAGCAGTAACAGAATTTTTCAGCAACTGTTCAACCTGCAAGCTATAATCAGGTAATTCCGTCTCCATTGGAATAATACCGTCAACAGCAGGGCGTTGCCAGCGTTTAACTAACTTGTCGTCAAATTCCAATCCAAAAATTTCCAATGCATCACAATAACCGCGATAGCGTTCCCGGGTAACATGTTTATCTCCCATATCCGACAGAAACGCGATTCTGCGGTGGCCAAGCTTGTATAAATATTCGACGGTGCGAAACCCGATACTCCATTGATCCGTAATCACCCAGTTGCAGTCCAGCAATGGATCATAATGCTGAATCCCCACATGCGGCAGCGGCTGCACGTATTTATGATAAAATTCCTGCGACATCAGGCCGTGAAAAATTATCCCGTCCACTTCTTCGCGTAGAAGACTCGGCGGTGTTTTTTCGTCAACGCCGACATCGGATACGATAAGATTATAGCCTTCTTCCCCGATAACCTTGTTAATGCCGTTGACTATCGGCATATAAGTAGCGTCTTCGTGCAGCGATTCAGGTGAAAGGGTTTGGGAAAACGCCAGAAAAACAATCTGCCTGGTTTTCCGGGATAATGTCCTTTTCCGGCGCTTATCAAAATTATAGCCTAACTGCCGGGCAATATCGACTATCCGGCGCTGGTTTTCAGAAATCGTGTTTTCGGGAGCGCGCAATGCGCGTGACACGGTGGCTATCGAGACTTCCGCTTCCCTGGCTATGGTTTCTATGTTAGACATAAGCTTTCCGTTTATAGGTTTTATTAATTCATAAATAATTATAAATGAAAAAGCTGAAAATGTCAATCTTTTTCATGAAAAAAGTCGCTTTTTTCATGAAAAAGATTATCTCTTGACGGGATTTTGCTTCATCGCGTCGATTATTTCCTGGAAATCTTCCGGAATCGGGGATTCGAAGCTCATCAGCTCGCCGCTCGCCGGATGCGGGATATTAAGCTTCCAGGCATGAAGCATCTGGCGTTCTACATGAAGCTGTTGTTTGCCGCCGTATGTCTGGTCTCCGATTATCGGATGTCCCAGCGACGCCAGATGCACCCGTATCTGATGAGTACGCCCGGTCAAAATATTTACGCTCAGCAAGCTTAACAGCACTTCCTGGTAAAAGCCGGACTGCAGGACGTTGTAAACAGTAACCGCCTCTTTGCCGTTGCGGGGGACTATCGCCATCTTTTTGCGGTTGACCGGATGCCGCCCGATCATGCTTATGATTTCTTTAGTCGATTCCCTGGGTATGCCCGGAACTATGGCCAGATAAGTTTTTGCCACTTTACGGTCGGCAAAAAATTTCGAAAGGCGGAACTGGGCTTCCGGGGTTTTGGCGGCGACCAGCACCCCGGTAGTGTCTTTGTCAAGGCGGTGTACGATACCCGGCCTGCCGCCTGAAGTATACATTGTGTCGGCCATATACGGATAGCGCGCCAGCAAAGCGTTGACGATTGTTCCCGTCTCGTTGCCTTCCGCGGGATGAACAACCATGTTCCAGGGTTTGTCGATGATCAACATGCTGTCGTCTTCATAAAGAACCGGCAAATCGATCTGTTCCGCGATTGGGGCGTCTTCCTCCGGTTCCTCTATCTCAACGGTTATTTCCATGCCGGCGGAAACCCTGAAGCGCTGATTGGTACATATTTCGCCGTTAATGCGGGCCTTGCCGTTTTTTATATGGGCCTGAAGAAACGCCCTGGAGCATTGCGGTATCAGGCTTGAAAGGCAGCGGTCAAAACGCAACCCGTCACTGGCTTTGTTGATCGTCAGTTTTATTTTTTTCGTCGTCATGGCGCCTCAGGAAGTAAATTAGAGTAAAAATGCCTGCCGGAATCAATAAGAGGCCGATTGTCTGGGCCGGCGTTAATCCGCCCAGCCAGAGCTGGTCGTAACTGTGATCACCGCGGAAAAATTCGTCTATAAAACGCATTATTCCATATAGAGTTATATATGCGCCTAAAGTAATTCCGCGCCTGGCGCGCCGGAGAACACAGAGCAAAAACGCCGCCAGCAAAATGTTGCCGAAACTTTCGTATAATTGTACCGGGTGCAGAGGAGCCCCGGAATATTTCAAGGCCGGGGCGGAGCCTTCGGGATAATGCACGCCGATCCAGGAATAAGTGACTTTACCGTAACAGCAGCCATTCAGGAAGCAGCCGATCCGGCCCATTGCGTGACCGATTGCCAGGGCCGGGGAAAAAACATCCAGAACCCTGATTATATCCAGTTTGGTGTTCCGGCAATAAATGGCCAGAGCGCAAATGGCAAGGAAAAAGCCGCCGTAAAAAACCAATCCCCCATGATCGATACGGAATATTTCCCAAAGATCCCCCCGGAACTGCGCCCAGTTCTGAATTACGTAAAATATCCTGCTGCCGGCGACTCCGCTGATTATGGCGATGAAAAGCAAAGCCGAAGCCTGGTTTTCATTCATCCCGGCTCGTTTGCGGTTAAGGTTCAGGAACAAAGCCGCCAGCAGAAAACCAATTGCCGCCATGACGCCGTACCAGCGAATAGTTAACGGGCCTATTGAAAAAAATATTGGATGCATTAATTAACCTTTTCCTCTTTGTCCGCGAAATATTCCATTAAGAAAACAACGGCGAAACCGATCAGCGCCAAAGCAAGCGCGAAATAAAACATTTTATCAAAACTTGCGGGCCAGATGTTGCGGTCGGCCAGGATTTTTATTTTATTGCCTGCGATTTTATACGGTTCGATGTCGGCGGTGTTTACGGTTAATACGTCGGTTTTCGTCCTTACCGAGTATTTCAGGATCATCTTCCATGGCCACAATTTCCACAGGGAGCCGGCCATAAAGCCGATCAGCGTAGCCACTGTTAAATCATGATACTTTTTAAACAGGTAATTGAGCAGGTGCACGAATGACCCCAAGCCGGCAATACAGCCCGCGCCAAGAAAAACAACGGTTTCAATCGCTTTCATGAGCGCTTCCGCGGAAGCGCCTTTGCCCAACGCCCCGACAATCGCGACGGAGCCCCAGACGTAACGGAACTGCCCGAATACCAGCAGGAGGAACGAACCGGAAATCCCCGGCAGGATCATCGCGCATATTACAATCATTCCGGAGAGAAAAGATATCCACCACAAGTTCGGGGTTTCGGTGGGGATTATATTGACGATCAGGTAAGCCGCCACCGCTCCGACTGCGAGCATTATGATACGGCTGACGCTCCATTTTTTTACTTTTTTCAGGACGACAAAAACCGATGCCGCAACTAAACCGAAAAAGAACGCGAAGGTCAAAGTCGCGTGTTCCGTCACCAGATAAGTAAAGAGTCTGGCGCATGACAGAATAGCGATCAGGACGCCTGCTCCAAGTGCGGCGAGGAATTTCCACGGCAAAGTATCATAGAGTTTTTTGATCTTAAAGGTAAAAACATCCCTGATTGTTTCCCAGGAAGCGATTTTACGTATAGCTCCGATCAGTTCTTCATATATTCCAAGCAGAAATGCCATAGTTCCGCCGGAAACTCCAGGAATAACGTTTGCCACTCCCATTGCAAAACCGGAAAGGGCCAGTTTAATATAATCTACTGGTGTGCGTTTATTTATCTCCGCCATATTGATTCCTTATTATCAGGTTAATTAAATAAGCCTCAATATAGCTTCTTTTCGCGAAAATTCATATTTTTTTCAGCTTTTGTGTGGATTTTTAGCAAAAAAGGATTATTTTTTAAGCTCTTGGGAACAACCCCGTGGTGTAATGGTAGCACAAGTGGTTTTGGTCCACTTAGTCTAGGTTCGAATCCTGGCGGGGTTGCCAGCTTTTTCGCCTCAAAATCGCACTTTTTCAAGATTTTTTCTCATCGCTTCTCAGCCCTTCTTTTGCCCTCTCTGACGCTCGAAAAGCATACAAAAAGCATACAAACGCGATTTTGTAGGCTTTTTGAGCTCAAAATACAAAAAATCAGACAATCGTTTTTATCCGTAGGCAGAATACAATTACGAATGTGAGCTCGAACCGATAATTTCTTATGCCGCTTTGGATGAGGAATTCGATGACAAGCTTGCTCAAATGATAACCGAAAACGGGAAATTGTGCAAATGCAAAAACTTTGCAGAGAATAAAAGTTAGTTTAAGGCATCTACTTTTTAGTTTGATCTGCCTGCTGTCTGTCAATTTCCGCCGGGGTTTTGATTTCTTCAATGTACTGTAAAACTTTCAGGCGGTTGCTTCTGCCGAGACATTTCCATTCGCTGAGTAATTCCGAAGTTAAGCGGTCGAATTCATCAATATTTACGCCTGTCGGGGATTTCAATATGCTTTTGATTATTCTTTTATTGCCGGCTCTAAGTTTTACTTTACCGGTCAGCCAGCGATATAAGCTTTCGCGGGTAACTCCGAGGAGATTGGCCAGTTCAGCTTGAGTCAGATTATGAGTTTCACGATATTCGGCTAATTTATTGAGCAATGTTGCATCATCCATGATATTATCTCCATTAAATATTGTTATATAATATGTATTATACAACATATCCATAAAAAATCCACTAAAATATTGCAAAATATAAAACATTCAGCGTATAAAGATAGTTTTATTTATCATTTATGCAGCATGGAGAAAGTTGCATCAGGATTAATTTATTTCCGTTTTCGTTGTTTCTATGAACTTTCGCTCTTTTTCTATTTCGAGAGACAATTCTTCTTCGCTTGGCAGGAAATCCAGATACTTCGATGCAAAAATCTGTTTGCTTTCGTTCAACACGGAATATTTCGCCACGGTTTCACTTTTGCTTGAACATAAAATCAGACCCACTGTCGGGTTATCGCCTTCGACTTTAAAACGGTCTTCAAACAGACGAACATAACCGTCCATTTGCCCGACATCCTGATGGGTGAGTTTCCCAAGCTTGAGATCAATAAGCAGGAAGCATTTCAGAATAAAATTGTAGAACACTAGATCAACATAAAAATCATCGTCATCAATTTTGATATGTTTCTGCCTGGCGACAAAAGAAAAACCTTTACCAAGTTCCAGAAGAAACGACTGCAGATTATCTATTATCGCCTGTTCGAGATGAGATTCATGGAGTTTGGGATTATCCGGCAAATCCAGAAATTCGAGCACCATCGGGGATTTCAGAATATGAACAGGTGACAACCGTTCACCCGGAAGGCATTCATGTTTGTCCGGAAGTAAACCGTTTTCTCCTTGATTGGCAATAATCCTTTCATAATATGACGTATGTATTTGGCGTTCCAGTTGGCTTTTGCTCCAGCCGCATTCGGCAGCTTCGTGCTCATAGAATTTTCTGGCCTCTTCGTTTTTTACTCGCATTAATGCCCGGTAATGTGACCATGAAAGGTTTGAATTGAATCCAGTTGTGAATTCGCTACCCGACGGGTAGCATTTTGTAAGCGGAGCTAATTCTCGCTCTGGTGGGGCGAGTTTTTGAATATTTCCCAATTCGCTACCCGACGGGTAGCGAATTCCAGCCAACTTATCTGCATAAATCAAATAAAACTGTCTAAAATTTTTCAAATTAGGAACGGAAAAACCTGAACCATAGCGGCTATTCAATTTATCTGAAAGTTCTTCTATAACCTGTTTCCCGTATTCCGCGCGTTCCTCACCACTCTGGATATTCTCAACAATTTCCCTGCCGATAAGCCAGTAGGCGATCACCATATTTGAATTGACCGACCGAACCACATTGTTCCGTGCTTCTTCAAGGATGGATACTATCCGTTCAAAAAGATGAGTTGTTTTGGTTATATCACTTTTCATTTTCTTAGCTCCGCTGATATGTCATAGAAGAAACTAAACATATATGGTTAGTAAGGTTTTCGCAAATAAAATCGCCATATTTCATTAATAAAAATCCCACCTATTTTAGCCGGAAACTATTTCCAGTATCTGTCTTTCGGTATCCGTTAAAACTGCTTTGGTATTCAATATGCTGGAAATTTTCCGGATTTTTTCGCCGTCTGTTTCATGTAGTGTATTTTCTCCCTGCGGCAAGGCGTTGATCGCTTGTCTTGCCGCGCCTTCTCCGATATGGACATAATGCCGGGTAATGGCGGGACTGCCGTGTCCGACGATTGACTGGACTACCGGCATGGGAACTCCGGCTTTGGCGCAGAATGATACAAAGGAATGCCGGAATGAATGAAAACCGTAGACGTTTGCCTTCCTTTTTCGACGTTGTCCGTTTTCAATTTCCTGATTAAGCTCCAAACCTACAAACTTAAACACCTTGGCAGTAGCAGCCGGAACTGAATAATAATTTTCAAAATATCTTCTGGCTAAGTTAGGCATGACAAAATCATTGTTTTTCCATTCCAGAGCTGAAATCAGTTTTTCCCGCAAAAGCGGATGAATTGGGACATTAACCGTTCTTTTTATCCTTTTCGTCTTTTGAGGCATACAGAAAATGATGTTTCTTTCCAGATTGATATTTTCCCATTTCATTAATACACAGTCTATGAGCCGCAAACCTGTCCAAGCGCCAAGATGGAAGAGAACTTCCATTTCCTCTTTATCTTCCAGAATGAGATCGGAGTCTTTGAAGGAATTCAGGATTTCAATTACCTGAAGCTCTGAAAATTCTTTTCTTGAAAGTTTATTTTCTATTTTCCTGCCGATTGAATCGAAAGGATTGTCGTCCAGTCCGGCTTTTTTCTGCAAATGTTTGATTATTAGTTTTATCGCCTGAATATGGGTATTGAAAGTTTTGCCGGATATCCCTTTATTCCAAATATAGTCCGCGTATTCCACAGCGATATCCTCAGTAAGTCTTCCCAATTCCTGAATAGCAGGATAATTGACCGCTAGCCATTGTTTGAAGCGGGAAAAATATTGTCCATAGCGTTTTAAAGTTTCAGGGCCTGAATCCGGTCTGGTTGGAGTTTTAAGAAATAATTCCCATACCTGAGACAGCTTTATTGATTTTTTTGCTACGAGTTTCCTGGCTGTAGCGACATTGAATATCACTTTTTCTTTTGTATCAGCGATAAGGGCCGGTTCCAGAATTTCTTTGGCTCTTTTCTGGGCTTCCGTTTCTATTCTTGTCTTTAAGGATTGAACAAAGCGTTTGCCATTAATATTGTATTGCAAATAAAATATCTTGCCGCGCTTGAAAATATGTCCCTTGCCTTTTGCCGTGCCCTTTTTTGCCATGATGCGTTCCCCATATTTACGGTCATTGCTTTTCTGTTCTTTATTATACAGGCAGAAAAAAGTAAAAGCAAGCAAAAGGCATACAAAATACTTAATTTTAGTTCAAAATAAGTGGTTTTGGTCCACTTAGTCTAGGTTCGAATCCTGGCGGGGTTGCCAGTCTACTGATTTAGTCATAACAAAATCAAGATAGAATTTTTCTTTAAAAGTACGTGATTTTACTTATCGCGCTTGAGTTCCGGTTTTGTCATGTTCCGTGATTTCATGCACTCCTTGAACTGGAAATCTACAGTTTAGCCAGCACTGTATCCATGAGTTCCTTTTGGTGCTTCAGGTATTTGTCGAGAAGCCACAACGGGTATTCGCCGGAACTGTTCGCGCACTCGCCGATCAACGGATACGGGTAAGCAATGTCATTGAAAGCGCCGAAAATTTCTAGCCAGTTCATACGGCTCCATTGCGGCCGCAGCGAAAACGGCAGCATATGCATGTCATAAACGCCGTTATTTTCCTGAAGATGAGTCGCAATAAGCTTGTCCCCCGTCTTCCTTATTGCTGCGGCAATATCCCAGTTTTCGATATTTGCGTGTCCGGTATCAATACAGATGCCGAGCCGGGCATCAGCAACCATGGCAAGTAATTCCAGCAGATCTTCGATGCGGTTGCCGAACATGCTTGAGGCGTCGGGGGCTTCCATACATTTTCCGGGAAGATTTTCTATTGCCAGTTTCAGTTCCCCGGCGCCCGAATGCCGGGCGAGTCGCGCAAGAGAATCTGCGTTTTTTTCTTTTATGAACATTATATCCCGGCTGGAGCAGAGATCGTTCCTACCGCCGGGATGAATAATCAGGGTTCCGGCCTGCAGTTCCCGGGCATAGTCTATCCAGGATTTGTAAACGTCGAGGTTTTTTATGCGCTGTTTTTCCGAGACACTGACAAGATCACAGCTTCCATATGGCCCGTGTACCTGCCATATTCGGATATTCAGGTCATCCGCGAGCCTTTTCAGCGCTCTGAGCCGATCTGTGTGTTTTTTCAGGCGCAGCGAGGGCGGGTTCAAAATATCCGGGGCCAATTGTCCGCCCGGAATTTCGACGTCCCTGATTCCAGCTCGCGCGAGTAAAGGCAGGGCTTTTTCCAGCGGCGCCCCCGGACCATAGAAGTCTGTTACGATGCCGAATCTTAAATTATTCATGGTCACTCCCCGATGATAACATTTAACGTGGAAGCCCGTGGCCTCGGCAGCCGGACTTCGATTTTTTCGTAGTTCCAGCCGGGAAAGAACTTATCCGCGAAAGCTTTTATTTCGGGCAGCATTTCCTTCTTTATCCGGGATTCAACCTGTTCCCGGCATTCGCCGAGTTCCCAAGGCTCGATTTTCAATTCTCGTTTTATCCAGTCGGTGATTTTTCTCCTTACCTTACCTTGATAGAGCCAGTCGTTGATAAACCTGGTCAGCAGAAAACGTTCTTTCTCATGTTCAATGAATTCCGCGGCTACGCCGTTTGCGCGTCCCGCAGCCTGGGCACAGACCTGCGCCGGCACGGTTCCGGTTGAATTGGCGGCGGTATTCCAGCCGGCATATCCCGACAAATCCCTTAGATCCAGGCTGCTTGCGAGAAATGAGATCAGCAGATTGTCGCCGCCGTTCAAAAACGCGGCATCGATAAGCGCCACTTTACGGGCATTATTGAAATAATGCTGGATGGAGGAGGCAAAAGACCACAGATTCCGGTTCGGGATAGAATGTTGCCGGGTTCCGAGCCATAAGTCCTGATGCCGTTCCTCCGGGGTATGGATCATCAGGATACAGTCTGCTTCGTCGGGACAGCTTACGCTGACGCCGCCGGATACGGCGATATGGTTTCGGATGTTATCGTCCAGAAGCCGGTCCTCGCAGCAGCATCTGAGGGTTGGGCCCGCGGCAGAGGAATATTGCAGGAAATATTTCGGCAGCAACGCATGCCGGAGATTCAGAAATCTGGCCGTGAGCAGTAATGTGGCTTCGTCCAGTCCGGTGATGATTCCGGTTTTGTCATAGTATCCGGCCATGGCTTCTATTAAGGTTTTCTGTTCCTGAAGCTGCAAGCCGGCGGCCGGCACGTCCGCCTGGGTAAACAACAGATAATCAAAGACATCTTCGGCTGCGGCTTTTACCAACTGAACGTTGACTTCCAGTTGTTGTTTCCGGATATGCTGGTATTCGGCCAAAATTTCCGCAGGTATTCCGGCCCGCAACGCGTCCAGTTGTTTTTTATCATTTTCCTGACATCCTGATTCACATTTGCCGCACAGTTCAAAATATGTATAAAGATCTTGCGCGGTTTCCGCAGAAATTCCTTTGCGGATGAAATCCAGCGACGAAATCCCCTGTAGATTTTTGAATGCATATAGACAGCATTCAGGATTGCGGGCCTTGATGCCGGTAAATATTTTTAAGACTTTGCTGACGTCTTGACTGTCCACGGTTTTGTACATCCCGCTGATGCAGCCGCCATAGAGGAAAAGATCAAGCGGAACAATGATGCAGCCGGATTCACCGGCAACGGTTTCCAGCCATTCGGTCAAGGCGGCCGTATCAGCTTCAGTCCTGAGGTCGTCCCCAACAGCGGCGGCGGGCGGGTTTACGGCTGTCCAGCCGGCAATTGCGGTCAAAATGCCGGGATCGCTGGTGGAATAGGCCCGGTTATCCATTGGAATTATTGCTATTTGTCTAGTCATTTTTCCGTTTTCCGTTTTTTAAAGTGATGATTGTTGGTTAGTCTGTTTATATTCTATACGTCAAGCCGGGACTTCCGCTTTCATCGCTGCGGCGAATTTTGCCGCAATTTCCCTTGGACGAGTGATAGCCGTTCCCACCACTACCGCCCAGGCGCCGGCACGCAAGGCCCGTGCGGCCTCTTCCGGGGAATTCACCAACCCTTCGCATACTACGGGAACAGCGATATTGACGGCGAGCCGGGTTATCAATTTAAAATCCGGCGAAGCTATTCCGGCATTATAAGTTTTATAGCCGCTCAAGGTGCTTGCGACTATGGCGGCGCCGTATGCGGCAGCCTTTATACCCTCGGAAAAATTTGATACGTCAGCGAAAACCGGGACCTTCAGTTCGTTCGTAATTTTAAAGATCAGTTCTTCGAGCGGTTCTGTTCTAAAAGCGTTGGTGGCGTCCAGCGCGACTATATCCGCTCCGGCTTCAACAAGTTGTCGGGCACAGCGGAAATCCGGCGTGATGTAGGCCCGCGTTTCCGGGCTTTGGCGTTTCAGTATCCCGATCACGGGAATATTGACCGCTTGCCGTGTTGCCGCGATATCCGCGGCTCCGTTTATCCGGACAGCGCCGGCTCCCGCCAGTTCGGCGGATTTAGCCATTGCGGCCATAAATGCCGGACCATATAACGGTTCGCCGGGCGCGGCTTGACAGGAAACGATAAGCTTGTTCTTTAATCGTTTGACGGTTTCAGGTATCATACATTGTCATATTAAATAGATGCTATTATTGTTTATATATTTTAATGTAATCATCATATGGTAATTGTCAACAGGTGTTATGAGCATTCGGTGAAAAAAATCGAAAATACTTTTATTGGTCTCGTTTTATTGCTTGAGAATTTAAAATTTTTCACTTTTAAGGCTTTTGGTGTTGACTTTTTGCATATAATGACTATAATATCATTATAATAATAATTTTAACGGATATAAAAATGAACGTTGCATATAAGAAAAAAAATAAAACCCAGGAAACAAAAGAAAAAATCCTGTCCTGGATCAGGCTGGGAGAGCTGAAAGACGGAGACTGCCTTTTACCGGAACCGCAACTCGCCAGAAAATTCGGTGTCAGCATTATTACTGTCAGGCGTGCCTTAAAAGAGCTTGAGCAGAATAATTCCATAAAACGGGTTCAAGGCAGAGGCACGTTTATTACCCATAAAACCGGTTCCGGCCCGCATCCCCGTTTCGTCAAGCTTTTGACCCCAATAGAAACCTCTCAAATTCCGCAGAATAATTTTTTCCTTCGCGAAATAGTAAAAGGCGTAAAAGACGGTATGTACGATAGCCAGAATAATCTTGATCTATTATGCGACTTTTTTTATGACCGGGAACCTCCAGTCCAGGAATACATTGCCGGGATTATCGGCCTGATGCTGCCGCCGGAAACCTGGTCGCAAATACTCAAAACAGCCCCTCCTGACATTCCCAAGATAGCAATCCATTATGTGCCGGAATTTACCGACCTGAACATTTCCGGGATAAAAATAGACAATGTGCATGGCGGCTATATTGCAGTTAAACATTTGATAGAACACGGACATAAAAATATTGGAATTCTTATTGCCGAAGATTCTCCCGACACGATGATAAGATACGAGGGGTACAAAAAAGCGCTGGAAATGTATAATATATGCCATAACCGGGACTTGGTTGCGACATGCAAACTTAATGATGCCGATAGCATAAGTACAGTTCGCAACCTGATCGCGTCCAATCCGTCTATGACGGCTGTTTTTATGCCCGGTTATTATCTCGCGAAAAACGTTATTACCGCTATTGAAGCAGAAAGTTTGGAAATTCCACAGGATATATCGCTTGTGGGTTATGATGATCTTGCTTCCGGCGATTTTGAAAAAAAGGGTATTACAACCGTCAAGCAGCCGTTGGAGGAAATGGGATGCCTGGCCGCGAATATGATGACGGGAATGCTTGAAGGAGGGAGCGTGTCAGTCAATTCTTTGACATTGCTCCGTCCTCAATTAATTGTTAGAAATTCCGTAAAAAAGCTGGAAGTTCAATAAAACCTAAAATAAAAAAAGATAAAAATGAATTACAGGGAAATCCCCAAGGAGGTAATTCCATGTCTGCAAGACTTAAAATGATCAGGTATCGGATATTCCGGCATCTACCCAGAAAAAATAACAGCATATTCACACTCATTGAACTCCTCGTAGTGATCGCTATCATTGCGATACTGGCGGCAATGCTGCTTCCCGCGCTGAATAAAGCGCGGAGCCGAGCTAAAAGAAGTATCTGCATGAATAATTTCAAACAGATCGGAGAGTTGCTGATAATGTATTCTCAAGATTACAACGGCAAAATTCCTCCTACACCATATACCATAACCGGCAACACCAATTCCAAGGGCGACTGGATCTATGCTTCCGCTAAGAAGCTTGGCCTTGGCCTGCTGGTTCCGGCTTACCTTACTGACGGCAAAATTTTTTATTGTCCGAGCACGGCGCCGTTATACCCGGATTATGACTATAATAATACGACATACGGTTTCAAAACGAAATTTGACAGCGGCAGCGGCAGTGACATATGTTTGACCAGTTCTCATTACCGGGACAGAATGGATAATTTTGATGTTTCAAAAAATCATAAATCGGCAATAGTTGCCGACCTTATCTGGAAAGTTCCCCAGATACATGACGGTATTAACGTTTTATATCTTGGTGGACATGTAAAATTCGTGGACGATTATACTTTTGGCGCCTGGCCCCCAGATGAAGCGGACTGGGTTCCTCTCGATAATAAATATCAATAAGTGAACTTTTAAGCTTTAAGACACTCTGTGCCGGAGCAAGCGGCTTCTGTCACTGCTTATAACAAACTAATAATATTAAATTAAAAAAGGAAACGACATGAGAAAAATATTGTCATATACTTTACTGTTGTGTCTGACCGGACTGGTAAATCTAACCGGAATGGAGGAAGAAAAAAAACTGCTCGGCTATTGGCCCATGAATGAAGGAAAAGGAGAAATTCTTAAGGATTTGAGCGGTAACGAAAACAACGGGCAGATCCACGATGCGGTTTGGACTTCCATAGCCAAAAACAGATTTGTTTTAGATCTTAACCGTTTTGAAGGCTCTACTGACTATGCCGATTGCGGCCGCAAGCACGTATTGAATCCGGTTCAGGCAATAACGATTGAAGCCTGGCTTTACGTCAGATCTAATCATACCGGTTATTTCATACTTAAGAAGAATGCGTATGGAATAAAGTTTTCCAAAGGACGGATTAACCTTGTCCTGTTTATGAACCGAGGGAAAACCATAAAATCACTTACAAGCTCATGCTTCCCGGAAAGAGAATGGCATCATCTGGTTTGCACATATGACCGGAAAACAATGAAAATATACGTGGACGGCAAGGAACAAAATAAGGCGGATGTCCAATACGCTATTGATTCGTCCCCGGCACCGCTCCTGCTGGGCTGTTCGCAAGGCTGGCATGACATCAATTATTTTGACGGTAGGATCAGTGAACTGAAAATATACGGCGTTGCCCTTACTGCCGAACAGATTCAGGAACAATATAAACGTAAGGTGTCCGATTACGTTTCGAAAGATATCAAAAAACAGGTTTCTTCCGCTCCGGCTCCCGTGGCAACTTCGAAAATATATAAAAGCATATCTGATGAACAAAGAGAAAATTGGCTGCGGGAAATCAGCCCGGTAAAAATCGACCGGCTCCAGCCCGTGGTTGAAATAAAATCCCCGGAGAAAATCCCCACTATTTTCGTTGATGGCGTTCCCAAGGGGCCGATGCTTTATACCGGCCCGTATCCGTTCACTTACCCGATAAACAGCAAATATATAAGCAAACTGGCGGCAAACGGTATTCATGTGCATTTTCTGCCGGTCGGCGTGCTGTGCCCTTTAAAAAAAAAGTCCCTGGCGTTTATTATAAACAAGTCCTGGATCCTTTAATAGGGGCAATCTTAAAGGGCGATCCTGAAGCGTTAATTATTCTACGGATCGGCTGCCCCACCTCGGACGAGTTTATCAGGGAATACCCTGATGACCTGACTAAATTCAATGACGGTAAAATCGCGCATTATACCAATCCGGCAGTAGGGAATCCCGCCGGAAGATACAGTTTCGCATCTACCCAATGGGAACGCTATTACGCGCAGGCGCTGCTCGAACTTATCAACCATATCCGCAAAGCAAACTACAGTAAACACGTAATCGGTTACTTTCCTACGGCAGGCGCCTATGGGCAATGGCTATACTGGATGGATTATAACCGCCACAATTACGCTTTGGGATTCAGCCAGGCAATGCGCTGCAGTTTCAAAAATTACCTCAAATGCAAATACGGAACCAACGCCGGATTGCAAAAAGCCTGGAATGATCCGCAGGTGAATTTCGATACGGCCGCAATACCACAGAAAAGCGAACGCGAACAGTATGATTTCGGTTATTTCCGGAATCCCGCGACCCAACAGAAAACGATGGATTATTATGCTTGTCTGAACCGGGAAGTCGGGAAACGCATAATATATCTGTCCCGGGTGATAAAAAAAGCGACCGGGGGCAAGGCTCTGGTCGGTTACTTTTACGGTGCGCTCGGGTGCATTAATTACCTTTCCGGCGGTCATTCGGTATTCAAACAGGTTCTCGCCTCACCCTATGTCGATTTCCTGTCCAATCCTCCCGGCTATGAAAACCGCGGCGTCGGCAATGACGCGCCTTTTCCGTTCGTAACCGCAAGCACAAAACTGCATGGAAAATTGTGGATCAGCGAAGCCGACACCCGCACCTGTTTTTCCGGCCCGAAACAAATTACCTGCGGCGCGCCGGAAAATCTTCAGGATTCGCTTGCGGTTTTAAAACGGGATTTTGCCCGGATCATCTGCGCAGGCGTAAACGGCTGGTGGTTTGAAATGCGGCCGGGCTGGTATGATCATCCGGATATTCTACGGCTTTTTTCGCAAATGCAGAATATCGGCGCGCTGAGTTGTAAACTGGAGCGATCGAGTAATTGCCGGATTGCGGTTATCGCTGATCAGGAAAGCCTGCTGGTTTGTTCGTCACTTTTTCTCAGCAAGCAGATACTTGACCGTGAGCGGGTCAACGAACTCGGCAGAATCGGTTGTATGTATGATTTTTTCGAAACGGATGACATCGCAAAACTGGACCTTGGGAAATATAAGCTTTTTATCTTCCTGAACGCGTTTTCGCTCAGCTCTGCGGAACGCGATCAATTAAGCCGCCTTCTGAAAAGAGATAACAAAGTCCTGCTCTGGGTTTATGCGCCGGGCCTGATAAATCCCGACAGTTGTCCCCAGCTTTCCCTTGCCAACATGGAATCGCTGACCGGTATGAAGTTCGGCTATCTCAAGACACGCTGCGGCATGGATATGAAAATTACGAATTATAACCATTCCCTGACGCGTAAGCTTGTCCCAAGCTGTACTTTCGGCAGTCATACCCGACTAATTACCACCGACGCATGCGGTGCTACCCCAGAAAAGCCTCGCAGGCTCAAACCATTGGCAGCCAAGCCTCAATTTTTTGTTGACGACAAGGAAGCAATAACTTTGGCTCGTTTTCTGGATTCCGGCAAACCTGGCTACGCCATCAAAAAATTTCCCGGCTGGACTTCTGTTTATGTCGGTTCAGCGTGTATCCCTGCAAACGTTTTGCGGGAAGTCGCCAGATTTGCCGGAGTTCATCTTTACCTGGAGGAAGATGAAATAGTTTACCATAATCGGAGCTTTTTGGCCGTACACACCAATACTGAAGCGAAAAGAACTATTAAACTCCCGGCAAGATCGGATGTATACGATTTATTCGAAAACAAATTAATTGCCGAACAGGTCAAGGAATTCTCCATTTTTATTCCCGCCAAAAAAACGAAACTATTTTACGTCGGTAATATCAAAAAACTGCGAAAATAAAAAATTTTAAATTCCATGGGGTGACTGCGTCAGTGAAAATTACCAGTCATTGCCTTGGAGATCGATGGCCCCTTCCGGGAAACTTTTCACTTTCAGGGGGAAAAACATGGCGATATTTTTTTCCGGAAGCGGCACGATATTTCCGTTTTCATCATGCCTGAGGATTTTTTGCCGAGGCAGAAGCCGCCAGCCGCACCCGGCATAAAGCTTTTCCAGTTGCGGTACGCAATACAAGAGGCCAACGTCGAAATTTCTTTTCTCCGCTTCCTGCATTGCCGCATTCATTACTTTTTCACCAAGCCCCTGTCCCCGGTATTCCGGCAGAACAAAGACATTCTGGATTCCGGCCGCCTGAAGCTGAAAATCGCCGGCCTTTATGAGCCGGTCGACAATGCCGACATGGGCGGCGATACAACCCTCGATTTCTATAATTACTGACCAGGCGGAAGCTGAACCATGCCATGCCCGGCTTTGGGAGAAAATTTCGGCATCGGCAGGAAAACAACGGCATAACGCATTCTTTAAGTCGCGGTCAATATCCGCCGTCATGTTTTTTTCTTCTATTATCATTATTTTCATAGGACGCTCCATCAGTTGGAACCGGCAAGCGGGAGTTTTCTGGCAGCCGGTGAACCTTCAATACCCAGAAACCTTTTTATATTGCCGGAAAAGTATTTTTCTATTTGTTTGTCGTTTAACGCCAGGCCCTGAAGGATTTTTTTATCCCTTGCGATCCAGTCCCTGTTCCAGGATAGATTGTATTCGTCGGCATATGAATCCAGACCGAAAAGAAGATTGTTTTCAATATCATAGCCAACCGTATAAAGTTTTTTCAAAACATCCTCGCGGTAAATAACCGGCGTGCCCGGAGTGGTATCGATAAACATTTCCGTGGAAGTTTCGGGATTTAACGCCATTGCGTTGAGAAATTTTCCGTAAAGAGCAATCAGTTCGTCGCACCACGGCCAGGAAACATGCGCCAGCGCAAACTTCAGCCGAGGTATTTCCAGCAGGCATTCAAATTCCAGCGAGCGATTGTATTTCGACGATACCTTGCCGTCCCAGAGAATACCGGAATGAAACAGTATCGGTTTGTTTTTTTCGGCGATTTGCCTGAAAACCCGCATCGCCTTTTCTTCAGAAGGAAAGAAACGGTCGCAAATGATCTTGAACCCGGCAATTTCCTTTTTGCAGCACAATTCGATTTGTTCGAGAGCGTCATCCGCCAGCGGGTCCAGCCAGAAAAACGGATAAAAATCTTTTTCCCCGGCGCACCATTCCAGAACATTGTCCAGCCTTTCTTCAAAGGTATATTTCCGCAGGCAGGCAAAAAATGTTTCCGGGGGCAGCGAAAGTATAACCGCGCCGCAACCGCCGATTTCAGACAGATTTTCCCTTAAGACGCTCTTTTTTACAAGATTTTCTTTTATATGGACATGACAGTCGATCATAAGCTAATATTCCCGATACTTTCATTTGCTAAAACCCATACGCTAACTCCGGGACCGCCTTTTTACAAACAAATCTTGAAACTTCTTTCCCTGAATTTTGCTTTATGCCGTGCAGCCGTCGGCAGGAAGGAATGTGGCCTTTTTTCAGGATATAAATGGACATTGGTGGACAAACTTCTAAATTTTCTTGAATTTTGTTATTATATGATCTATATTATTCCATTGATATTACAATAAGGCAATTGATGTGAATTTAAAAATCAAAGACATAGCTGATTTGCTTCAGATATCTGAAAAGACCGTTTACCGCTGGGTAAGGGAAAAGAAACTGCCTGCTTACCGGATAAACTATCAATACCGTTTTAATAAAGACGAAATAAATGAATGGATATTGAAAAACAAAGCGCCCGTTTCGGACGGGGTAATAGCTTCCGCGCTCAATAATAAGAACGTAAGTTTGATCGACTGCATAAACAACGGCGGAATATATTATAAGATTGCCGGTGAAAATGTGGCGGATGTCCTGAAAAACTCCATAAACCTGATCCGGACGCCAGGCGATATAGATAAGGAAACGATCCTATCTCTGCTCCTGAAGCGGGAAGAAATGATGAGCACCGCAATAGGTTCGGGCATAGCGCTTCCCCATCCCAGGACACCCATCATCTCGGATATTTCGAATGAAAGCGTTTCGATATGTTTCTTGAATTCCCCGGTTGACTTCAAAGCCCTGGACAATCTTCCCGTATTTGCCGTCATTATTGTTTTGAGCGCGAACCAGGCAAGACATCTTGAAATTCTTTCAAAGATATCTTATCTGTGCAGGCAGCAAAACTTCATCGGGCTCCTGAAAAAAGAACCGCTGCGGGAAGAAATTCTTGAATATATCAGGAACGAGAAAAAGAAGTGGGATAAAATAATACAAAACTGAAAGACTTTATTATGAACTTCTTTTTCATCGGCATTGCCATCCTTCTTCTTTCCGGACTTTTTTCCCTGTTCGTCAGGGAAACGCGCAAAGGCGCGGCCATTGCCTGCGGCAGTTTGATTTCCGGCGCCCTGATTGCGGTTCCCTGCCTGGAGTCCGTTTGCGGCGGCAAAATTTTCTCTGCCTGTCTTGAGTTTAATCAGCCGATCGGCCTCTTGAATTTTACGCTCGATCCATTATCCGCTTTTTTCTCTCTTATTATAGTTGTTATGAGTTCAATATGCACGGTTTACGCCGCGGGTTATATGGCTTCTTACTGCAATCAGGGTAAAACCGTTGCCTCGCATTTTCTCTTTCTGGCGCTTCTGACGGTTTCGATGATCATGCTGACCGTCGTCCGGAACTATATTGCGTTTCTGATCGTATGGGAACTTATGTCACTGTCGTCATTTTTCCTTGTGATCTTCGAAAATGAAAAGAAAGAAGTGCTGGAAGCCGGGACAAATTATTTAGTCATGATGCATGTCAGCGTTATTTTCCTGATCGCCGGTTTTGCGCTTCTCGCCAATATTTCAGGGAGCGCGGATTTCGCGGACTTTCATAAAGCTATCGAAAATCGCAAAGATATTGCCGACATCGCGTTCAGTCTGCTTTTTGCCGGTTTCGCGGTAAAAGCCGGTTTCATGCCTCTGCATTCCTGGCTTCCCGCCGCGCATCCGGCCGCGCCC
The DNA here is from genome assembly GCA_041668685.1 of Victivallaceae bacterium. GTDB lineage: Bacteria > Verrucomicrobiota > Lentisphaeria > Victivallales > Victivallaceae > JAHOYW01. Next base: position 22,490 of record JBAYCO010000001.1, read on the forward strand.
AGCCATGTATCCGGACTGATGTCGGGAGTGATGATAAAGCTTGGGATATTCGGAATATTGCTGACCCTGACAATAACCGGCACGCCTTCATTGCAACTGTGTTTCGCGGTTATGGCGCTCTCGTTGTTGTCGGCCGTGCTCGGAATGGTCTGCGCCATAGCTCAAAACGACTTGAAAAGGCTGCTTGCCTACAGCAGTATCGAAAACATCGGAATAATCGGGATTGGAATCGGAACCGGATTGCTGGGACTTTCATATGGAAACAATTCTATTGCCGCGTTGGGTTTCGGCGGAGCTCTTCTGCATGTGATGAACCATTCCATATTCAAGGGACTTTTGTTTTACGGGGCCGGAACTGTTTACCTCGGTACGCACACCCGCAATATGGACAACCTGGGAGGACTGATAAAAAAGATGCCTTTTACCGGTTTCTTTTTTCTTGCCGGTTCCGTTGCTATTTGCGCAATGCCGCCTCTCAACGGTTTCATCAGCGAATTCCTGATATACCTCGGCATGCTTGAGAGTGCGGCTTCGAACAGCGTACTGTTTACTGCTGTTGCCACATTATCCATAGGGCTGCTCGCCTTTGTCGGGGCCATGGCCATGCTTTGTTTCGTCAAGGTTTTCAGTACGATCTTTCTGGGACATCCGCGCCGGGAACTGCCGGGAGCGGAAGCCGGCCCCGGCATGCTTATACCGATGGGGATACTGGCCGGCCTGTGTCTGCTGACAGGCCTGCTCCCGCAGTTTGTCCTGAAACTTGCGGAGCTGCCCGTTGTGGTTATTACCGGGCGTCCGTTTCCCGGTGAACACATCTATGCCGTCCTGAATAATATTACACTGGTCTTTTTTATCCTGATTCTGGTTTTCGCCTTACTGCTGTTTTTCAGGAAACTGCTTCTGAAGGGCCGTACAAGGACGGTTATGCCGACTTGGGGGTGCGGTTACCGGAAAGCCACTTCGAGGATGCAGTATACCGCCTCATCTTTCGCGATGCCGTTTCTCGACATGGTAAGGCCCCTGCTGAAAAAAGAGACTCAGGCCGAATTGCCGTCCGGGCTTTTTCCCGGCAGGGCCTTTTCCCGGACTCGTTTCAGCGATGTTTTCGAAGCCTGTTTGCTCAAGCCGTTCGCTGCGGCCGTTACCTGGTTTGTTTCGCGCTTTTCATGGGTACAGAACGGCAGTATGCAGCAATATATTTTTTACGGTCTTTGTTTTCTGATTTTCGCGGTTTTGTGGGTATTATACGGGGGATTTTAAATGGCGCTTTTCTGCTTAAATATTCTGTTGCTGATTTTCGCTCCGCTGCTTATGGCGGGGATCATAAAAAGAGTCAAGGCGCTTTGGAGCGGCAACAAAGGACCATCTCTGTTCCAGCCTTTCTATGATATTTTTCGCCTCCTGAAAAAGGGCGAAGTCGTCAGTTCCGCCTCCTCATTTGTTTTCCGCGCGGCTCCGGTTGTTTCTCTCGCCGCCGTCATAACGGCGGCGTTGTTCGTACCGCTTGCGGGGCGGCAGGCATTCCTCAGTTTCAACGGTGATTTTTTGGCGTTTGCATATCTTCTGGCCCTCGGCAAATTCTTCATGATCGCGGGCGCGATGGATACGGGGAGCAGTTTCGAAGGCATGGGCGGCAGCCGGGAAGCGGCTTTTTCCACATTTGCCGAACCGGGTTTCCTGATACTGCTTGCGTCGCTTTCGTTAATCGCCGGCTGCAAGTCGTTCAGCGACGTTTTTTCCGCTTTGCACGGCGCCGGAACTTTTAATTTCATTCTGGCGGCGCTGGTTTCGCTTTCCCTGTTTATCTTTATCCTGGCGGAAGCATGCCGCATTCCGGTGGACGACCCCGAAACGCATCTGGAGCTTACCATGATCCACGAAGTCATGATCCTGGATAATTCCGGGCCGGGACTCGCTTTCATGATCTATGGAAATTATCTCAAAATGTTTCTCCTGGCGTCTTTGATCGCTTCCGCGCTGCTCCCGCAGGGCTGGCCGCCCGCGGCCGAAATATCGCTTTTTGCGGGGGCGGTTGCCGGTGTTGCAA
>JBAYCO010000002.1:0-24134 GCA_041668685.1 Victivallaceae bacterium
ACACGGTTATTTTCCTTTTGGATGTCTTCATCGGCTTCTCCTTTTTGTGGTAAATTAGAAGATAGCTGTGAAGCATCCTATTTTCAAAAAAAATCAATTCCTATGGGATGCTAGTGAATTGAAAATGTAAATGCACCTTTTTAGTTTTTGAGAGAAGAATATGTGCATTTAGTCTTACAGGTGCATTTAGTTTGTAATGCAGCCCCGGTTTTTGGGATTAACACCAGTTGATGGTATTTCCAACATAACGCTTAAGCCTGTTTTATTTTTTCTACTGCTTTTTTGAATCCGGGGCCGGATCTTTCTATAACATCTTTGTCTATGCAGAAAGCCAGCCGGAAATATCCCGGATAACCAAATCCGGTTCCGGGAACCGCGAGAATGTTTTCTTTCAGCAGCAAATTGACGAATTCGATATCGTCGACAAGCGGCGATTTGGCGAAGAAATAAAACGCGCCGCGCGGCAGGGAGTATTTTATCCCGGCGTTATCGAGAACCTTGGCCATGGCGTCACGCCGCTGCCGGTAAATATCGACATCGACTTCCGCGTGAATGCAGGCGGTAAGGATTTTCTGCGCGACCGCCGGAGCGTTGACGTAACCGAGAATACGGTTGGACATTACGGCCCCATTATAAAGTTGTTCCGCGTTTTCGATCCTGGGGTTTATCGCCAGATAACCGATGCGCTCCCCGGCCAATGACAGGCTTTTGGAAAAAGACCCGACGATAACGCTGTGTTTATAAATGTCGAAAACCGACGGCAGTTGAAGGTTGTCGTAATTAAGGAAACGATAGGGTTCGTCCGAAACCAGATAAATTATCCGGCCGGTTTTTACCATGTGTTTCCGCATAATTTCAGCCAACGCTTCGAGTTCTTCCCGGCTGTATACCTGTCCGGTCGGGTTATTGGGCGAATTGACGAGTACTGCGCGGGTCTTGGCGGTGAAAGCTTTTTCCATTGCGGGAATGTCAAGTTCGAAAGTCATTTCCCTGGATTTGACCGGAACCAGTTCCGCTCCGAAATTACCCGCATAGAAACCGTATTCCACGAAATAAGGCGCGGGACAGACCACTTCGTCGCCGGGTTCCAGCGCCGTCCGGAAAAAAACATTGATCGCGCCCGCCGCGCCGCAGGTCAAGAGCAGGTCTTTCGCCCGAATATCTTCTTTCTGGGTTTTGGTCAGGTACGCGGCCAGGGCCTCACGGGCTTCCGGGTATCCGGCGTTCGGCATGTAGCCGAGCGCAAACGGTTTGGACGAGTCATCGGCAATGCCGTGCAGGGCCGCGCCGACGCTTTCCGGCGGCGACAGGTCAGGATTGCCCAGGCTGAAATCGTAAACGTTTTCTTCGCCGTAAGTTTTTTTCAGCTCCATACCCTGTTCAAACATTTTCCTGATCCAGGAGGAGCCCGCCATATACGTTTCTATTTGTTTTGCCAGTAAACTCATGATATATCACCGTGTGCGTGTAATTGTTTAAAATGATAGTTTACCATTTAATGCACTGCATTCAAATCACATCCGCAAAAAAGAAGCGGCAAAAGTTGACATTTCACTCAAGGGTGGAAAGCCATTTGAAGTAAAAAAACTAAATATCGTTAAAATTTAACCGGAGCAGATATGGAACCTGAAAAACTTATAAACGCTTTAATTTTCGCGGTCGAACAGTGCGCGGAACTGGGAATGGACAAGAAAGCGGCCGCCCAAAAAATCAATGTAAGCATTGCCGAATTTGAACAGTTAATGGAAGAGCTGCCGCGCGTTCGCGAGGCTTTTGAAAAAGGCCGGGATCTGGCGCCGGAAAAACAGGCTGAGGCGGCTTTGCTGAAACGCGCTCTCGGTTTCAAGCAGAAGGAAATTTATTCGGAAGACCTGATAGACAAGAAAACCGGGGAACCGGTCGAAACCCTGAAACGCCGCGTCGTCAGCAAGGAAATCGCCCCCGATGTCCGCGCGCTGCTTTTCTGGCTGAAAAACCGCTGTCCGGAAAGGTGGAGCGAAAAACAAAACGGCGACGATTACGACCTGGAACTGGATGAAGATGAAAAAGACTTATAAACATGGCAAGAAAAACATTTAAAAAAACTGATGACCAGACACGCGCAATCCGCTTGCTGGGCGGCCCGGCTAAATATGTTTTGCTTTTCGGCGGGTCGCGTTCGGGCAAAACTTTTATCCTGCTTTACGCGCTGACTGTACGCGCGATCAAAACCCCCGGCTCCCGGCATGCCGTCCTGCGTTTCCGGGCGAACGCGGTTCGGCAGGCGGTTTGGAACGACACTTTCCTGAAGCTGATGCGTTTGTGTTTTCCGGGCCTGAAATGGAAAGAAAATCGGGTTGACGGGCTCATTAAACTGCCGAACGGTTCCGAAATCTGGTTCGGCGGCCTGGACAGCGCCGAACGGGTCGATAAAATATTGGGGCGAGAATTCGCGACCATGTATTTTAATGAATGTTCGGAAATTTCATACCCGGCGATCACCACCGCGCTGACCCGGCTGGCGCAGAAAACGCCTTTGCAGAACAAAGCCTATTTCGACTGCAACCCTTCCGGCAAAAGACATTGGAGTTACAAGCTTTTCGTCGATAAAATCGACCCGGAAAACAAAACTCCCCTGCGTTTCCCGGAAAATTATGTTTCAATGCTGATGAATCCCTCCGGCAACGCCGAAAACCTGCCCGCCGGCTACATCGAGGAAACCCTTTCCGGCCTGAGCCGACGCCAGCGGCAGCGCTTCCTGGAGGGGCGCTGGCTGGAGGAAACCGAGGGCGCGCTGTGGAAACACGCAATGATCGATGCTTACCGGGTCGCCGAAGCGCCGCCGCTGACAAGAATTGTCGTCGGGGTTGACCCGGCGGTCAGTTCCGGCAGCGCTTCGGACGAAACCGGCATCGTCGCCGCGGGCCGAAGCCGGGACAACAATTATTTCGTTTTAAACGACGCGTCTCTGCGCGGGACGCCGCTGGAATGGGCGCAGGCCGTCGTCGCCGAATATAAAAAACACCAGGCTGACCGGGTCGTTGCCGAAGTCAACAACGGCGGCGACCTGATCATTGCCAACCTTCGCCGGGTCGCCCCGGATATTCCATGTAAAACCGTCCGCGCCGCGCGCGGTAAGATCATCCGGGCCGAACCGATCGCCGCGCTTTACGAACAGGGCAAAGTCCATCATGCCGGTTCGTTCGCGGAACTGGAGGAGCAGATGTGTTCCTATAATCCCGCGACGGCCAAATCCAGTCCCGACCGCATGGACGCGCTGGTCTGGGCATTGACGGACTTGAGCAATTACGGTTCAGCCATACAGGCGATTACGGTTTGAAAGAACTTTCCGTTTTTTTCAATTCGAAAAAAATAAAATCCGCAGTACATTGATTCAGGGCTGATTTCAAAATCTGACAGAGAAACGTTTGTGAAACTGGTAATCAAAAATGCTTTAATCTATGACGGCAGCGGCAATAAACCGTTCAAAGGGACGGTTGCGTGTTCTGACGGGTTGATAAAACTCTGCACCCCGGATGATCTGACCGTTCCGTCCGACTGCGTATTTGACGCCGAAGGCTCGGCGCTGGCGCCGGGTTTCATCGATGTTCATTCGCATTCAGACGTGTCGATTCTGGCCGCTCCCGAAGCAACCGGCAAGGTATCGCAGGGGATTACCGCCGAGATCATCGGCAATTGCGGTTTGTCGCTTTACCCGGTATCCGATCTCAACCGCGAACATTTACAGGATCTGCACCGCCATTACAACGTAAAAATCACGTGGACTGACCTGAACGGCTATCTGGCGGAACTTGAAAAACGCTCCCCGGCAGTCGATATCATTCCGTTGGCCGGACACAATACTCTCCGGGCCTCGCTTTGCGGTTACGAAAAACACGAACTCACCGCAAGCGAAACCGCCGCCCTCCGGAATTCCCTGGCGCAATGTTTCAAACAGGGCGCGATCGGGTTTTCGACCGGACTGCTTTACGTTCCCGGCAAATTCGCAACCCCGAAAGAATTGACGGAATTCCTGAAAACGGTGGCGGAATATGGCGGCATCTATACCACTCACCTGCGCAGCGAAGGAAACAAAATCTGCGAATCCCTGATTGAAACTTTCGATTCCGCCCTGCAGGCAAGCCTGCGGCGAGTTCATATCAGCCATTTAAAAATTTCGGGAGCCGCCAACCGGCACAAAATCGATGAAGTTTTTTCGCTCCTGAAAGAAGCCGAAAACCACGGGCTCGAAATCAGCGCCGACCGTTACCCTTATACTGAATCAATGACCCATTTAAGCGTAATCCTGCCCGCGCCTTACGATGATATGGACGATATTAAACTGGAGGAATTGCTGCAGAACGGCGACGAATTTGCCAAACTGAGAACCGCTCTTGAAAAATTTTCCGCTGAACGCTGGCGGACTGTGCGCCTGGTTTCCGCTCACGGATATGAAGAATTCTGCGGGTTGACTTTTGACGCCATCACAAAAAAATCCGGGCTTGGGCCGCCGGAATTATGCGCCCGCATCCTCCGCTCCGGCGCCGCCGGCGCACTGGCGGCTTTTCGGGGCATGGACGAAAACAATATGCTTCGCATTATGCAGAAAGAATTCACGGTCTGCGGCAGTGACGAAAGCGCCCGTCCCCCGGATTATTCGATAGGGCGTTCACATCCGCGCGGTTTCGGTTCAATGCCGCGTTTCTGCAATCTGCTTTATCAAAACGGCATGCCGCTTGAAAAAGCAATAAGGCGCATGACGTCTCTGCCCGCGCAGATATTCCGGCTGGAAAAACGAGGATTGATAAGAACAGGTTTTTCCGCCGATCTCGTCCTCTTTGACCCTGAAAAATTCAAAGATGCCGCAACTTTCGCCGAACCGCACCGCATTACCGAAGGTGTCCGCAAAGTCTGGCGGAAAGGTAAAGTTATTTTCGAAAAGCAATGATTGATCTGCTTCACAACTTGACAGCTCTTCCACAAACCGTAGATTATAGTAAAAGCTCAAAACAGACTACTGCTTATGAAAAGCACCTTAAGAGTATATTTCGATAATGCCGCCGCGTTTCAGCCGGACCCGAAAATACTGGGCCGCTATTACGCTTACGCCGCGCGCTTTTACGAAAACCAGGAAGCCGCGCATTCCCTCGCTTACAAACTGCGGGAGAAAATGGAGCTTGCGGCAGAACAGCTTGCAAGCGACCTTGGCTGTAAAAACGCCTTCGTTCACTGGGGCTGTTCCGGTACCGGGGTTTTTTGTCCGCTGGGGGATTTTCCGGGATTTAAAAACGGAAACATCGTCACGTCCCCAATGGAACATCCAGCGTTGACCGCCGCGCTCAAACGCGTGGGAGTAGAGATTCGAGAAGCAAAAATATCAAAGGGGCGGATAGATCTCGAAGACCTTTATGAAAAACTTGACCGGGAAACAGTGTTGACCGCCATTCACCATGTACAAAGCGAAACCGGCATAATTCAGGACCTTCCGGCGATCCGCCGGGTCATCGACGAAAAAGCGCCGCAAAGTATTTTTATGTCCGACACCATCCAATCCGCCGGAAAACTGGAAATCCCATGGCTTGAGGCTAAACTGGATATTATCAGCGTTTCCGGCCACAAAATCGGTTCCGCCGGTGGCGGCGCATTATTGCTGAACCGGAAGAAACCGCTTGTAAACGAATTGGCGGAATATTTAAAATTATGCCGCAGTGAATACTATACCACAAGCCGCCCGGAACCGGCCGCCGTACTTGCCTTGGCGGACGGGGTTACAAAAGCTTATAAAGACAAATCCAAAAACCTCGACCTGGTTAATAAAATCAACTCTTTTCTGCGCAGGGAGTTGCCGAATTTAAAACTTTCCGGCAATAAAAAAATCATTATTACCATTCCGCCGGAAACCGCTTCTCCGTATATCCTGCATTTTATCGTTCCTGGATATCAAAGCGGAATCCTGGTGCGGATGCTTTCGGATGAAAGCGTTTATTTTTCCGCCGGGAGCGCCTGCCTGTCCGAAACCGGCAAGCCAACCGCCGCCCTTTCTGCGATGGGATTTAATAAAGACGATGCCTATGCCGGGGTGCGTCTGAGTTTTTCCCCGCAGAATACAATGCGGCATGCCGAAATCTTCCTGGATAAATTCCAAAAAGCGCTTCTGGATTATTAACATTATAATCAAATTTGAAAAGAAGTCTTGATTTTTTTACCGCCGCCATATATCTTACTTTATAGTAAGGCACAAAAGTAAGGATTTTCATATTATGTTGGCAACACTGACAAGCAAGGGTCAATTGACCCTGCCGGTTTCAATCAGGCGAAAACTGCACCTTAAGCCTGGGGATAAGATCGAATTGTTCAGCAGAAGCGACGGGCATATTGAGGGTGTTCCGGTAAAGCAAGGCATTAACACGCTAAAAGGAATCTTGCCGAAACCCAAACGGGCGGTCTCTCTGGAAGAAATGGAAAAGGCTATCGTCGAGGGCGCTGATAATGATTGGAATTGATACAAATATTCTGGTTCGCTATCTTGTCCAGGATGATGAACGGCAAGCTTCTGTCGCAAATAAAATTCTTGACCGCGTCTCTGATATAAACCCGGCATTCATTAATAATATTGTTATGTGCGAAACGGTTTGGGTTCTGTCTAAAGCTTATAAGTTTAAAAAGACGTTAATCATTAAAACTATAGAGCAAATATTATCTACCAGCGGCATCGAATTTGAAAACGCCGGGGGAATCAGAAAAGCCTTGCGTCATTATGATAGCGGCAACGCCGATTTTTCAGATTACCTGATTGCTGAAATAAATAAGGAAAACGGGGCGAAAACAACTTATACTTTCGACCGCAAGGCTTCCGGTTGTTCCTTGTTTACCATTCCTTCCTGATTTAAATCCTTTTGAAAATGTGGCCTTCATCTGTGATCACTCCTGTTTGTCTTTCAAGTAGCGCTTTATCAACAGGCCGCTGTTTTTTATGCTTTTCCTGATCCACTCCAGGCGCAGTTCAGCTTTTTCCGCTTCCGTCAGTTGTATCGGAATATTACCCTGCCGCAACCGCTGACAAAGAGTTTGGAGAACCAGCGCCACGCTTACCGAAATATTAAAACTTTCGGTAAATCCATACATGGGCAGTTTCACAAAATAATCCGCTTTTTCGTGCGCGAAATCGCTTAATCCGGTTTCCTCGCACCCGAAACATACCGCCAGTTTCCGATCGAGAGGAATTTCGCTTAAGGGAATGTGTTCTTTTTCCTCTTTTAACGTCGTTGCGGCTATCGCATAGCCTTCCCCGCGTAAATATTTGAAACAACTTTCGGTGTTGTTCGCTGTTTTCTCGTTAAAGCGTCTCAGGTTTATCCATTTTGCGGATCCCTGCACCACTTTTGTATTAGTCTTGAACTGCTTGTGGTTTTCTATCACATACATATCCTGGGTTCCGAAACATTCACAGCTGCGAATAACCGCGCTGGCATTCGGCGAGTGCCAGATATCTTCGATAACAACCGACAAATACCGGGTTCTGGCGGACAGGACTTTTTCTATAAGCTCCCTGCGCCGCGGAGTTACGAAACTTTCCAGATATTCAAGCAAACCGGGCGCTTCCGTTATATTAAAATTGTCTGTCATTTATCAAGTTCAAAAGTTAAATTTTAAGAATAATGCGCGACTTTCCTAAAATATAACCGGCTTCCGTAAATTACCAGTTGACGCCATTAAGTTATTTTTCGGCAAAACTTGAAAAACACCGATATTCTAGTATTTTATTGTATTGTAACTGTTTCCGAAATCGAGGAAATTATGGCGGAAAAATTTAAAAATATAAGCCTTAAACAGCAAATATATCTGGAAACCATCTATGATTTAAGCATGAGCGACGGCCACGCGCATGTTAAATCGATAGCGGAAAGGCTTTCAAACAGCATGCCGTCCGTAACCGAAGCAATGCGAAAACTCGCTGAAAAGAAACTTATAAATTATGATGTCCGCAAAAATGTTTCTTTAACGGAAGAAGGTGAAAAAATTGCCCGCGAACTGGATAAACGCCATGCGGTGCTGGCCGATTTTTACGCTAAAATTCTTGGCTGCCCGGCTTCGAAAGCACAAAGTATTGCCTGTAAAGTGGAACATGTCGTCGATTCCGCTTTTTGTGACCGCCTCGCCGGATTCGCCTCATTTCTCCGCGAAAAAGAAGAAAAAGGCATCGAATTAATTAAGGAATTCCGGGAATTTTATAAGAAAAAATAAAGAGATGGAAAAAATGAAACAACAACTTCGAATAACAGGCCCTGTTTTAATTTTTATCGGTGGGATATTTTTAGTTGTCGGCCTTGTTAGTTTTTTCAGCTCTTTTGGAACCCACCTGCCGCCAAAAAATTTCTGGTGTGCCTTTATTGGGTTGCCAATGGTGGGGTTTGGCGTCGTTGTCACAAAATTGGCCTTTTTAAAACCAATCAGCAACTATTTTGAAAATGAAACCCGTGATGCGGTCGGCAACGTTGCTAAAAACATCAGTCATAATTTAAATATGCCCGGAACGGATTCGGAAATAGTTCGTTGCCTGAAATGCAATGCTCCTAATAAATCTTCAGCCAAGTTCTGCAATGAATGCGGTTCTTCAATCCAGAAATCAGTTTCCTGTAAACATTGCAGTGAATTAAATGATGCGGATGCAATATTCTGTGATAATTGCGGAAATCGTCTTTAATTATTTCACGCAAACGGCGAGATTCTCAACATTGCCTCCGGTACCAGCATATGAATATCATCGGCTATAAATCCCCTATTTCCGAACGGACTTATTTCCCCGGTCATCCCGTGTACAAACACCGCCGCCGCGGTCGAATTGTAATAATCTTCCCGTTGGGTCGCGTTGAAAGCCGCTATTAATCCGGTAAGGCTGTCGCCGCTGCCGGCTGTCGCCAAGGCCGGACAACCTGAAGCATTAACAGTTATCTGACCGTCAGGAGAAGCTGTGATCGTCCTGGCTCCTTTGAAAACGATGATTGAATCAAGACATTCCGCCAGCGCTTCGGCTTTTTCCGCCCGGCTCTTATCGTTGAAATGTTCAAGTTCAAAAGCTTCCAGAAGACGCTTCATTTCACCGTGATGAGGCGTTAATATGTTCGAGTCTTTTTTGCGGTATATTTCCGGGGATTCGGCTATTATATTCAACGCGTCGGCATCAATGATCAAGGGTTTCTGAACCTTTAAAATTTCTCGCAGAAAAAGAAACGTATCACGTTCAGTCCCGATTCCAGGCCCAACCACAACGGCATCGCTTTTCTCAATTAAAGGCATCAACTGCTCCAGGGATTGCAAACCAAAATAACCGGAACCGTTATCTTTTATTTTCCTTACTATCAGCGATAAAGTCAGCTCCGGGATTATTGCCATTGATTCAGGAACCGCGGCAATAACCATTCCGGCCCCCGCCCGCTGCGCCGTCAGCGCCGAAAGAAAAGGCGCCCTATAATAATCTTTGCTTCCGCCGATAACCAAAACTGATCCGACACTGTTTTTATATGATCTCATTGGCAGACGCGGTAAAGATTTTTTGGCGTCGCAAGCGAAACAAACCGTAAAATTACTTTCAGTTTCGTCTATATATTCCTGCGGAACGCCAATATCCACGCAACGCAGCAATCCGCAATGATCCGGACCGTCACCGCAAACCAGTCCCGTTTTCGGCAATGCCATTGTTACCGTCATATCAGCCATTATGCAATGTTTATTAAAAGAACCGTCGTTTCCATTCAAACCGGACGGTATATCAAGCGAAATAACTGTTGCCGGAACAGAATTAACCGTTTCTATCCAGTTATCATAAGGTTTTTTCAAGGCCCCTTTTATACCTGTTCCAAGAAGACCGTCTATAATAACGTCTCCCTGCCTGAAGTCCTTATCCGTTAATTTTTTCTTTACGCTGTAATCGACTTTGTTTATGATTAAAAGAGCGTGTTTTTTAGAATCATCTCCGAGTTCATCAGGATCACAAACCGAATAAATTATTACTTCCATATCCGTATTTTCATAAAGATATCTGGCCGCAACATAGGCATCTCCGCCATTGTTGCCTTTACCGGCAAGAATAACAAACCGCTTCACGTGCTCTCCATTAATCCTGTCCTCCAGAAATTCTATTATTTTCTCACCGCTGCCGAACCCGGCCCTTTCCATCAGCACAAATCCCGGAATCCCCGCCTCCTCAATCGTACGCCGGTCGAGTTCACGCATTTGTTCAACGCTTATTGCCTTCATGTTTTCTTTACCTCCCCGTTAACTATATTATAGTATTCGCAGTCTTTAAAAAAATCAAAATCCGGCTTTTCCGTAAAAGTAAAAAACGCCTGTCCGGCCCGGCTTATCACTTTAAAAAACATATTGCGCATGACCTCATCAAGCTCGCCGGTAACGTCATCAACCAAGACCAGAACATTTTCCAGGTCAGAACAATCACTCTCACATAAAATGTTCAATTTAGCCATTTTTAAACATAAAGATATCAATCTGCACTGCCCGGTAGAAGCAAAATTACGCATCATTTTATTTGAAAAGAAAAGTTCAAATTCATCAGACTGCGGACCAAACCCGGTAAATCCGCGTTTAAAATCACGGGAACGCTCATTTTTAAACTTTTCCCTGAAAAAATCCGTTGAAATATTTTTTATTTCCGCCCGGTAACGAATATTGAAAACATTCTCGTTATCCATTTCCGAAAGCAGCCTGTTAACCTCTTTAACCAGGATATTAATATATTTCTTACGCTCGTCTATTATTTTAAAGCAATTTTCAGCCATTATTTCCTCGTAAGCGTCCATGGACATATAATCGGCTTTATTATCCCTGAGAAGGGCGTTACGATTCTTTAAAGCGGCTCCGTAATCCCTTAATGCGTTAAGGTAAAAAGGGTCTATTACGGAAATAAGCATATCCATGAACCTTCTTCGGATCCCGGAATTAGAACTTACGATATTGATATCGTCAGGAGAAAATACCACCGCGCGTATCTGGTTTATGAATTCACTGGCTTTCAATACCGGGGATGAATCAATACTGAGCCGGCGTTTAGCGCCCTCGCCATATTTAACTTCCAGAAATTCCGACCACTTTTTTTTCCTGACGTCAGCGGCGGCATAGAAAGAATTAGAGCCTATTTTTTTAAGGTCTCCGGTTTTGGAAGTGCGGAACGACCGCAGAACGCTGAGAAAGAAAAGCGCTTCAAGCAGATTGGTTTTTCCCTGCCCGTTCCGGCCGCTGAAAACTATATTCCTGGAAGAAAATGTTATTTCGGCGTTTTTATAGTTTCTAAAGTTGTTTAATAGTAAACGTTTTATCATTAAACAACTCCATCACGCCCCTAACGGTTCCGCATCGGCATAATCACATAAAGGAAACCGTCGCTGGCTTCAAGCGCAACCGGACTGAATCCGTCATTGAGTTTTACCTGTATTTTGTCGGCATCGCAATGTTTTAAAGGATCGGCGAGGAAATTAGGGTTAAACGAAATATTGATCGGCGTATCATTATAATCAATATCAAGGTAATCACTGCCTTCTCCAACATTCGAGCTTGAGGCCTGGAGATTCAGTTTGCCTTCATCGAAAGTAAGGATAACATAACTCGAATCATCCGACAGAGCCAACGAAACCAGTTCAAGTTTTGCCAGCAGAACAGCTGCCGGAATATCCACTGTTTTATTGAAACTTACCGGGATAACCTGACGGTAATTCGGATAATTACCCTCAATAAGTTTTGTCGTCAGACAAACTTTGTCGGTTCTGAAACAAGCTTGTTTTTCGCCGAATTCCAAATGAACCGTAGCATCATTGTTTTCAAGTATCCGTTTGACCTCATTAGCGGCTTTGAGAGGAATAATAGTATCCCCTTCGCTGCCTTTGAATTCTTCCGGAACTTTCTCAACCAAAGCCAGGCGTTTTCCGTCCGTCGCAACTGCTGTTACCGTATTCTCCTTAACGGAACAAAGAATTCCGTGAAGCACTTTACGAGTATCGTCAAGGCTTACGGCATAAGAAATCCTGTCAAGCATCTTTTTAAAGTCAGTTTCCTTGAACTTTATATGCGTTTCCGCCGGAAAGTCAGCTGCCGGTGGAAAATCCTCATCACTTAAGCCCAGAATTTTAAAAACCGAAGTCCCGCACTTTATTGTAGTATGATGGTTTTCGTTGCAGTCAAGTTGAACATCATCCGCTAAAAAACGTGAAACCAGGGCCGCAAGTTTTTTTGCCGGAATGGTAGTTTTACCTTCCCGTTCAACTTCAGCATCAAGCGAATTAGTTATTCTGATTTCAAGATCAGTAGTTGTCAGGGTTAAACTTTTGTCTTTGGCCTCAAGAAGAATATTGGCAAGGACTGGTAAAGTAGATCTGCTTCCGATTATATTGATTACTTTCTGTATAGCTTGAATAAAGCTTTCGCGTTTGACGGTAAGTTTCATCTTGTCCTCCTGAATTGTAAACAGCTTTTATATTTATCTTTAAAATGTATCTAAAAAGAAAATTTATTATTCTTATTATAGCCTGTTAATTTTGTTAATAAAGCAGAAATAAAGCAGAAATTTTTATTTTTTTTACTATTCATAAGCATGTTTAAAAATTTGTGCCTAAATCCATTCTTATAAACAATCCAAAGTTATTAATATTTTATCTATTTTTTATTAACAGTCTTGTAAACAGGTAAAATTCCTTTTTAACTGGTAAAAACCAATAACAAAAGCTAAATTATGCCATATTGGTAAAATATCAATCCACGAGGTTTTAATAATGGAAAATTATATAAAGGATTTTTTAAAAAGATTTCCGGAACTCGAAGAAATAGTTCCTTCAGTAAGAAGAGCGGCGGAAATTATAATTGAAGCTTTTGCCGATGATAAAATCTTATATTTATGCGGCAATGGCGGCAGCGCCTCAGATTGTGAACATATTGCCGGCGAATTACTAAAAAGCTTTAAGTGCCGCCGTCAATTATTGCCCGGACTAAAAGCTGAGTTTGAAAAGTTTACGGAATGTGGAAAAGACCTGGCAAATAAACTTGAGTATGGCCTTAGAGCCGTCACCCTTACTTCGCATCCTTCGTTTTCAACGGCTTTTGCCAATGACGTCGATGCTTCAATGGTCTTTGCGCAGCAACTTTTTGTTCTGTCCAGAAAAGGCGATGTCCTAATTGGTATTTCTACCAGCGGCAATGCCCAGAATGTGAAGAAATGTTTTTTAACAGCTAAAGTTAAAGGAGTTACGACAATATTGCTGACTGGCAAAGACGGCGGAATTTGCGCCGGGCTGGCGGACTGCGTTATCAGGATACCGGAAAAAGAAACTTTCCTGATCCAGGAAAAACATGTCGGGGTTTATCATCTCCTGTGTTTGGTAATAGAGGATTATTTCTATGGAGAAAAGTAATGGTATCAGGCACGTCGCTATTATAATGGACGGTAATGGACGATGGGCTAAAAAAAGAAGCCTGCCTCATCTTCAGGGGCACCGGGCCGGGGCTGATGCTGTCAAAGAAGCGATAAAGACAAGCAACGAACTTGGTATAAAATATTTAACCTTGTATGCATTCAGTACGGAAAACTGGAAACGTTCAGAGAAAGAAATAAACGGCTTAATGAATTTGCTGGAAGAATTTATAGACAGTAATCTGTCGGAACTCCAAAAACGTGACATAAGACTTAAAACTATCGGCAGAATTAACGAATTTCCGGAAAAAACAGTTAAAAAGATAGAGAAAGCAGTTGAAGTCACCGCCGAAAATAAAACAGGAACTTTAGTTTTTGCCTTGAATTACGGAGGCAGGGCGGAAATAGTCGACGCGGCTAAGAAACTTTGCCGGAAAGTCGCCGCCGGAGCGCTTGCTCCGAATGATATAACGGAAGATTTATTTGCTGATAATTTATATGATCCGGAAATTCCTGATCCGGATATAATAATCAGGACGAGCGGCGAATTTCGTTTAAGTAATTTTCTTTTATGGGAGTTGTCTTATAGTGAGATATATATAAGCGACGTATTATGGCCGGATTTTGGCAGGGATGAATTTATTAAAGCGGTTGAAAGCTGTAAAAAAAGGGAAAGGCGTTTCGGCGGCAGAAAATAAGGAAGATGAGATGTTTTTTTTAAGGTTGATAAGCTGGATTATATTAGTCGGGTTATTCTGCTGTGTAATTTTTGTTAAAGAAATCGGAACGCACATATTATTGCTGTTGTTTGCGGCCGGGGCTTTTATAGCCACTTATGAAGTTTGCGGAATGTTCGAGAAAAAAGGTTATCGCGCTTTTAAGAAATTAAGCGCTTTTTTTGGCGCATTATCAGTGATTACCGTATTTTTTCTGCCTGGAGAATATCATTTACTGCCGACGGCTGTGTTTGTAATGATATGCTGGGGTAAATTATTGTTTAATAACGGAAAAACGGAACTTCTGCAAAAAATTCCTGTATCGCTCGGAGCGTATTTAATGGGATTTCTGCCGATATTCTTTCTTAGTAAAATTTATTTTTACAATACCGCCGGAGCTGGATTACTGTTGTACATGGTTGCCGTTACCAAGAGCGGTGATACCTTTGCTTATGTAACCGGAATGCTGTCCAACCGGATATTAAAAGGTAAAAACCATAAAATAGTCCCGTCAATAAGTCCTAAAAAATCATGGGAAGGAACTATCGGGGGATTGATCTGTTCGGTATTAATAAGCTTTTTCCTGTATAATTACTTATTTAAGGAATCCGCACTTCTTGCGGTTGTAATGGGTATTATGCTGTTTCTGGGTGGGTTTGCGGGAGATTTATCAGAGTCGGCATTAAAGCGGATTTGCGGCGTGAAGGATTCCGGAGCGATTATTCCCGGAATGGGCGGAGTATATGATTTGCTGGATAGTTTTATTTTTAACGCGCCGCTTTTTTATTTCACAATTTATCTTTTTTATAAGTAAAAAACGGGTTCAAAGAACCCGGCATTGAAAAAGCCCCTCATAGGGGAGCAGGAGAGGTTAATGGAATTTCAGAGTTTAACTCTTATGCAACGTTCCCTACGCCCCTGAGGACAGGGGCGGCTACATCTGTTTTCTCAACATGTAAAAGTGTAGCCACGGCTGTCCCTAGCCGTGCATGACTAAAGGTTGGATGGCAGAAGATTTTGCAGAACAATTTATAGAAAAGGCAAAACCGAAATAAAAACGGAATAAAATTATTGAATGCCGGCCATGAAAAAAAGAATATCTGCAAGTGGATAATCGGCGTCGGACTGATAGCGCTGTTATTTTTTGTTATAGATATTATTGCTATTAACAAAACCCTGCTGACGCCCTATGAAGAACTCCATCCGACTGCACTCCCGGTAAAAGACGCCGATACCGGAATATATTATATAAAGGATAAAAAAACCGGTGAAACATACTCTTTGGATGAAAACAGGACGCTTGTTTACTATGATATAGAAAACAAAACCATAAAGCCGCTTGGGGAAAAATCAGCACGAATAAAGCTGACCCGACGCGGAATAATGTATTTACATCCTCCGGTAAGTCCTTTATACTCTTTTTACATACCTTGTTTTTCCTTTCGTTTATTGCTTCCCGCGATTATTGTAACGGCGTTTCTGTTTTTGCTTTCCCGTTTTATCGAATCCGATCAAAAAATGGGTGTAAAATTGTTATTACTGTGTTTATTTACGGTCATTATCAGAGCTTCGTTTGCCTGGCTTCGTCATGATTTCGGTCAAATGGGAACGGAACTGCTTCGCTATGATGGAGAATCGGTGTTGTTCGATGTGCCTTTAATAACAGACGTTTTTGAATTTCTTAAAACTTATCCGGAGAGAATGATAAAATTGAGCATGAACGGCAGTCATTATCCTCCCGGCTTTGCATTATTACTGAAAACCGTTGCCGCAATTAAGGGCGTATCCGCGATGGAAGCGATTAAAGCGAATATAAATATATTCGGCTGGGCTATATTGATAATCGGAAGCTTTTCTATTTTTCCGCTTTATCTGCTGATAAGGGAATTTTTTGATTCTAATACCGCAATTATCGGCGTTATTATTTTTATTTTCATGCCAAACACAATTATTTACGGCGGCGTAACCCTGGATTCGATATTTGTTATGCTGGCTCTCTGGCCGCTTTATTTTTTAATGAGAGCGGAAAAGAAGCTTTTGATAAATTCAATTTTAGCCGGGTTATTCCTGGGGGTGACGGTTTTTTTCAGTTTTTCCGGAATACCTCTGGGGCTTCTTATGACGCTTTGTATTTTAGCCAAAATGTTGCAATCCAAAGAAAACTTTTTAAATTATCTAAAAATATCCTGTTTTGCGGCAATCGGCTTTTTTTCCTTTCTTTTGTTTCTCTATTTAATCTTCGGTTTTAATCTGTTGGAATGTTTCCTGACCGCGCAGAAACTGGAAAAACAATTTATGGCCAGTGTTGCCGCCGGATATCATGGCAAAACATTTAATGACTTGTATTTTTACGTTATATGGGGAAACTATCTGGCATTCTGTATATATACCGGTTTTCACAATATTGCTCTCTTTTTGCGCAACGTTAAAAATATTGCCGTAAGCAAAATAGAAACATGGGATAACTACAGCATATTCAGTATTGCCGTTTTTATCTTTATCGTTATTATTGGCTTCGTTTACCACATGGAGACGGAAAGAATATGGCAGTTTGTCAGCGCTTTTGTAGCGGTGATAATAGCCGGGGAATTGCAGAAAATATCGTCAGTGTCCCTGAAGAAAAATATTTTATTGCTGATGCTGACGATATCCGCGCTTTCAACGCTTGTTTTGGAAACAGTATTCTTTACGTTGTTTTAATGCCATTAACTTGTTATTAACCAATAATACAGTATCATTATCAAGAGGTGTGCTGATGATATAATGTACTTGTCATACTCAAAAAAGTTTGAGCCGTCTCCGTTCAATGTAACACACTCTACGTAGGCTGAGCCTGAGCGTAGCGAAAGGCAACCGTCCCGCTTGAGCAACATTCGCGTTTGTGAGAAAAAACTCCCGACATAAGTTTACATCATTTTATCAGCGCACCCTTAACAAGTAATTTTTATGTGTTTGTAGTCCTGCCGTCAGGCGGAATGTGGTCTCAAAAAATTCCGCTTAAAAGCGGGACTACAAACTCGTCTCAATACTTTTTATCTTTTCTTTACAGACTTTTTCTGTTATTGCCTGAAGTAGTTTTACCCGTTCGGCAAGGTATTCTAATTCCTCTTGGGTTATTTTGTAACCCATATCGTACCTGGCTCCGACATAGGCGCTTCTTAAAAGTTTGAAAAGCCGTTTTTCCTCATCCGTGTTTTTCGGGAAAATCTCTTTGAATTCAGGACTGAGGCGGTCAATCTGCATGCCTAACTCTTCGAGATCATGCAGTTTGGCTTTATAACCGGTAAATACCAATAAAACCGTATGGTAAAAACATTCTGTCGCCTGGTGAAGTAAAAAGGCGGCAATTTTATAATCATTTTTAGCCAATTTATATTCAAAACCGTCAAAAAAACTTTCTGCGCTTTCAAGCCAGTTCCTGAAATCTCGTTCGGCATTACCCAGGCGTTGTTTAAGGTTGAGTTCCTTTACCGCCGGAAGCCGGAAACGCCTGGACGAATAAAGTTGTATTCCTTCTTTTTTTATATCACAGAAGAAATAATTCCTGCGTTTTATCGCCGCTTTGACTTCCTCGACACTGTGCATGATGATACTCAGACGGGTAGCGCAGTGCGCTATCATGCGGGCTTTTCTTTTAATTTTGTTACGACAGCCCTTGTAGTGGTACTTCGGAAGATCGTTCACGACAATAAGCAGGTCATAATCGCTTTGGTATTCGTAAAGAATCCCGTCATCACCGACATATCTGTCCTCAACCCAGTCGCCGCGGGCATAGCTGCCGAAGAGGATAATGAATTCGGCGTCGATCATTTCGGTAATGATCCCGGTAACCGCCCGGAGTTCGTCCCGTTTGTCTTCCGGCAAATGTGATAATGATTTCTTCATACAGAAAATATACAACCGTCTCGGAGATTGACAAAGCCGATCAAAAAGAAAACCGGATTTTATAGCCGTGAACGTAATCCGTTCCGCCGGGATTTTTCAGTAGTCACGAGTGCGGCCTCGCACCGTGACCGGCAGAGTTTATATCCGCCTTTAAGATTCCTGGTTCTTTTAAGTAGGCCGGTTTTCGATGAAAGCGGCAAGAATCAACATTGTACGGCTTTTTAACGTTTCATGTCGCCGGTCTCATCGAGACTCGGCGCTACTTAAAGCTGTAAACAATCAGGCAAAAGTTAAAACAGAATATCCCGTTTATCCCGTCAAAAGGCAAGTTGTTTTTTTAAAAGCCGAATTCCGGTTGAATTATACCCCATTCATTATCGTTTCCGGAGTCTTTCTTTTTGGCTTCCGGCGTCGAGCCTTCTTCAGGTTTCTTCTCAACTTCTGCTTCTGCTTGCGGAGAACTTTCTTTCCCCGGCGCCTTTTCTGCTTTTGGTTTTTCTTCGGGCTCCGATTTTTTACCGGGTTTTTGTTTTTCCGGTTCTTCTACAGAGGGTTTTTTCTCCGGTTTTAAATCTTCGTCCTGTTTTTCCGGAACAGCTTTTTCTTCGATTTCCGGTTTTTTTGCTTTGCGCGGTCTGGTTTCGCTTTTCTTTTCCGGCGCTTTTTCTTCGATTTCTGCTTTCTCCGGTTCTTCCGGCTCCGGCTGTTTTTCCTGCTTTTCGACAACTTTCTTTTTGTCAGGCTTTTTCGTTTTTTCGTTTTTCTTTTCCGTTTCGGTTTTTTCCTCCGGCACATCTGCCGCGTCGGTAATATTTTCCGTTTCGGCTTCTATCCTGACATTATCGTCAAGCTGTTCCCCGGTTTCCGGCGCGTCCGTTTCCGGCGGTTCGCCATTGTTGTCCTCATACGCCGCCAACTCTTCTTCCGTCAGGTAGCGCGAATGCGTTATCTTGTTAATCGGTTTGGAACTGAGCAGCAATCCCCTTGCCTTGGGCGAACGCACCGGAAATTCCTTTAAGTTGATTTCCGTGCTTTTCGTTCCGCGTTTCAATTCTTCAATAATCGTATATATCGAATCGGAACGAGGGGTCAACAGTTCCAACCGGCATCCTTTCGGGCAAAGGCGGTAGGTTTTATCAACGATGAATTTATCGATAACCGTGCGTTTGACATAATATTTATTGCTCTTGTTTTCCTTGTAAATAATGCCGAATTCCAGTTGGTTGTCAAATTTCCGGAAGTCATAGAGACGGTCAATGAAAATCTTTTCCGGGATGTTGATGACTTTATAATTACCCTTGCGCTCAACGCACAGGAGATGATCGAACTCATTACAGGTAACCACATCGTCGCTTTTTACGTTGGTGCCGATATAGCAGTCTTTCCGGTCCCAGCCGACCTTGATATTATTCAGCGCGACGGCCCTTGGGTCGATTTTCTTGAATTGTTCTATTTCCGTACGCCGCGGGAACATGTCCCCGTATTTTTTGAGCAGGTCTTTCAGGTAGTCGACAGCGTATTTTTTCAAACGTCCGAGATTTTTGTTGACTTCCTCGATCTGGCTGAGAATATCTTCCAGTTCCTTCTGGTTCTTCAGGATATCGAACAGGGAGATGCGGCGGATCGGGATAGCCAGGAGTTTCTGGATGTCTTCGTCGTTGACGTCGCGATTAAGTTTGTCGCGGAAGGGTTCAAGGCCTTCATAAATCGCGGCCATGACCTTTTCAAACGATTCGCATTCCTCGATGCGTTTATAGATGCGGTTTTCTATAAAGATCTGCGCCAGTGTTTTTGAATGGAAAAGTTCTTCCAGCCGGGCGAGTTCGATTTCCAGTTCCCGGCGGAGGTATTCAAGCAGCTTTTCCGTATTCCGCCTGATAACGCTGTTTACGTCCATCTGAACCGGCAGGCCGTCGCGGATAACCATCATGTTGCAGGATACCGAAACGGAGCAGTCCGTATAGGTATAAAGCGCTTTAAGCATTTTCGCGGGATCCTGGCCGCGCGTCGGAACAATTTCTATTTCGACGTTTTCAGCGGTATAGTCATTTATGGAAGCGACTTTAATCTTGTTTTTTTCAACGGCCCGCTCAATGGAGGCGATCAGGCTTTCGGTCGTGGTAACGGCGGGAATTTCCCGGATAATCAGCTTGCGGCCGTCGCGTTCAATCTTGGCGCGCAGCTTGATTTTGCCGTTGCCGCCCTCATACTCGGAAACATCCATTGAGCCGCCCTGCAGAAAATCGGGATAAAGCTCGAAATCCTCTCCCCGGAGTACGCTTATCTGGGCTTCGAGAAGTTCGCAGAAATTGTGCGGCAATATGCGGGTGGACATGCCGACCGCGATGCCTTCGGTGCCGAGCATGAGCAGGGAGGGAATTTTCACGGGCAGGACGACCGGTTCCCGGTTGCGTCCGTCATAAGAATCAATGAATTCAGTAATATCGTTGTTGAAGAGCACTTCCAGGCCGAGCGGCGAAAGCCGGCACTCGATATAACGGGCCGCGGAGGCCATGTCCCCGGTAAAAATATTTCCGAAGTTACCCTGGCGGTCAATAAAATACTCTTTATTAGCCAGAACGACCAGGGCGCCGCCGATAGAGGCGTCCCCGTGCGGGTGGTACTGCATGCTGTGCCCGATGACATTGGCGACTTTGTGGAATTTGCCGTCATGCATGCGGAACAGCGACCACAAAATACGGCGCTGAACTGGTTTCAGGCCGTCGTCAACATCGGGAATGGCGCGTTCTTTTATGACATAGGAAGCATACTCGATAAAGTTCTGCTCCATCATCTGACGGATATAGCTGTTGCCTTCATTTTCAACGTTCGACGCTTCGGACTCGCCTTCCGCCAGCGCCTCGGCGTCTTCAATCTCTTCGACTTCCTGGAGCTCCTGCTCGTCAAATTCGGTTGCCGGTGCCGTTTCTTCGGCCTGAATGTTTTCTTTTTCTGCTTCTTTTGACATTATTTAAACCAGATTCGCCATAATATGTTCTTTGCGCTCAGGGGTATTCTTGCCCATATAAAATTCCAGCATTTCCGGAACGTTGCGCATGTGGTCGATGCTCACGCTTTGCAGCCTCATGTCTTCGCCGATAAACTGCCCGAATTCTTCCGGGGAAATTTCTCCGAGCCCTTTAAAGCGGGTTACTTCAAGGTTGGCTTTGCCGAGCTTTCCCATTGCCGCGTCGCGTTCTTCCTCGTCGTAGCAATAAACCGTTTCTTTCTTGTTCCTGACCCTGAAAAGCGGGGTTTCGAGGACATGCAAATGACCCGACAGCACCAGTTGTTCAAAGAACGTCAGGAAAAACGTTATCAGCAGGTTGCGAATATGCAGCCCGTCCACGTCCGAGTCGGTGGCAATTACAACCTTGTTGTAGCGCAGGTTGTCAATATCGTCCTCGATATCGAGCGCCTGCATGATATAATAAAGTTCCTCGTTACGGTAGACTTTTTCGAAAGTCTCATTGTGGCAGTTGAACGGTTTGCCCTTGAGCGAAAAGATCGCCTGCGTATAAACGTTGCGACAGCTTACCATGGAACCGGTCGCCGACTGTCCCTCGGTAAGGAAAAGCATGGTTTCCTCTCCGCGTTTGGAGTTGTCGCCGAGATGAAATTTGCAGTCCTTGAGCTTGGGAATCTTCAGGGACATGCGTTTGGCTTTTTCCTTGGACTGTTTTTTTACCGCCTGGATTTGCTGGCGCACCTTTTCGTTGCGGACGACTTTGTCAATGACGACTTCGGCTTCTTCGAGGTTGCGGTGGAGGTAATCGACGATATTTTTGCGAACCGCGTCAACGATTGGCCAGCGGACATCGGTATTGCCGAGCTTGTTCTTGGTCTGGGACTCGAAAATCGGTTCCTTGAGCTTTATTGAAATGGCCCCGACCATCCCGTCCCGGACGTCGGCGGCCTGGTAACTTTTACCGGTAAATTCATTTATGGCCTTGAGAACGCCTTCCCGGAAAGCCGACAAATGAGTACCGCCGTCGTTGGTATACTGCCCGTTGACGAAGGAAAAATATTTTTCGCCGTAGTTATCCGTATGGCACAATGCGAACTCAATGGTTTTTCCTTTAAACGCGATTATTTCATAAAGCTTGTCGTCTTCGATCTCGACTTCGATCAGGTCCTTCAAGCCGTTTTTCGAATAATAACGCGCGCCGTTCAGGTAAAGAGACAGTCCGCTGTTCAGATAAGCGTACATCCACATGCGTTTAACCAGGAATTCCGGGCGGAATTTGAAATTCTGAAACATTTCCCTGTCGGGAACAAAACTTATCCGGGTTCCGGTCGGCTCATCGGTTTTGCCTTCCTGGTCGTCGACGATTACGCCGCGCTCAAAGCAGACTTCCCGGAATTTCCCGTCCCTTACTGAACGCGCCTTGAATTCGTCGGAAAGCGCGTTTACCGCCTTGGTGCCGACCCCGTTCAGGCCGACGGAAAACTGGAAGACGTCGCTGTTGTATTTGCCGCCGGTATTGATAACGGAAACACACTCGACGAGCTTGCCGAGCGGGATGCCGCGTCCGAAGTCCTGGATCACGATATTCTGGTCAGACTGGGTTACGTCGATCCGGCGACCGGAGCCCATGATGAATTCGTCAATGCTGTTGTCGATGATTTCTTTAACCAGAATATAAATGCCGTCCTCAGGGTGAGAGCCGTCGCCGAGCTTGCCGATATACATGCCGGGACGGAGACGGATATGCTCCAGAGAGCTTAAAGTCTGAATTTTGCTTTCGTCATAAATGACTTGCTTTTCCTGAGCCATGATACCTTTCTGTATATTCTGAAGTTAAGAAACATCCCTTGCCGCTACGGACAAATAAAAAGCCATACAATAAATATATAGTAGCACTTTAGCTCAAAAAAGCAATTTTTTCAAACAAAAATTCGGGCGGGAAATGAAAATTTATTTTCAGGCCCCGATCCGTCTTGCCCCGATATGCTACAGGACTATTTTATTGAGGGGAAATTCGACGATTCCGGTCGCGCCGCAGGCGATAAGTTCCGGGATAAGATCGCGCACCACATATTCGTCGACAATCGTGGAAACCGCGACCCAGCCGTCTTCCGCCAGCGGCGAAATCGTCGGGCGCTCCAGCGCCGGAAGTTTTTCAAGCGCCTTGTCCAGATCGCATTTATGGATATTCAGCATCAGGCCGACTTTGCCTTCCGCCGCGAGGACGGCCTGCAGAAGCATCGCGATCTTTTCGATTTTGTTCTTTTTGAAAGCGTCTTTCATTGCCGCTTTATTGGCGATAAGGCGGGTCGTGCTTTCACAGAGCGTGTCGATAATTTTCAGGTTGTTGGCCCGCAGCGAAGAACCGGTTTCGGTAATTTCGACAATCGCGTCGGCCAGCATAGGCGGTTTTACTTCGGTGGCCCCCCAACTGAATTCGACTGTTGCTTTAACGCCGTGCCGTGCTAGATAGCGTTCCGTCATGCCGACGGCTTCGGTGGCGATCAGTTTGCCCTCAAGGTCTTTCGGCTCTTTAATATCGGAATTTTCCGGAACAGCCAGAACCCAACGCAGGGGCTTGCGTCCAACTTTGCCGTAAACCAGTTCCGCGACTTCGGCAACGTCCGAACCGTTTTCCTCTATCCAGTCATGCCCGGTCAAGCCGCAGTCGAGAATGCCTTTTTCGACATAACGGGACATTTCCTGGGCCCGGATAAGCATACATTCGATTTCATCGTCATCTATCGTCGGGTAATACGAACGCGAGCTGATTGAAATTTTATATCCCGCCTTGGCAAACATTTCCGCGGTGCTTGCCTCCAGGCTCCCCTTGGGGATGCCGAGCATTAATTTAGACATACCAAAAACATCCTTATATTATAGGTTTTTCAAAAACCCTAATATAGCAGTAATTTAACGTTTGTAAACACAAGGAAAGTATTTATTCCTGCCGAGGGGAAGTTTAAAAAATATAAGTTCAGAGCCTCGCACAAAATTTCGTGTTTCCCGATTTTCTATGGGATTTCAATGATGCTTGTCCAACGCTCTGATTTTATTCTGTAAAACCCCGTCCTTTGGGCGGGGTCATAGTTTTTCGGCTCTGCCTGAACATTATTGAGGTAATATCGTGTTTGTCACAAATGAACGCGGCACAACCTGAATGTAGCACAAC
>JBAYCO010000003.1:0-23936 GCA_041668685.1 Victivallaceae bacterium
AATGACAGAAGTCGGGAACTTTTCTTCGGGAGAATTTTACAACGAATTGTGGACTTTTATCCGTTCCAATCAAGCTCCTTATATTGACGATGGGTATTACAGTAATTATATATATTATGGCCGCCGCCATTCAGGAGGCGTAAACGTTCTATTTGCAGATGCGCATGTGAAAAAGGCAAATAATTTTTCATCCGGCACTCCGGGTGTTCCGACGGAAACCCAATGGCAAAACAACGGAACCGTTTATTAGAACGGTTCTCGATATTTTCATAATACTTTGACCGCTTAAAATAATTTTTTAAGGAAGCTGTTTTTTTAACTTTCATAAATGAGGAATGCTAATGTTTAAATCTATTACTGTAAAATTAATCGTCTGCCTGTTTTCTGCGACTGCTTTTGGGGCTAACTCCAGTGATGTGGAATTAAATATAATTCCCATACCCAAACAAATGACTGTAATTGAAGGAAAATTTCTGATAAATTCCAGCAATACAGTTATTGTCGTTGACGACAATGCGGAAAAAACGTTTTTGGTTGCGGCTGAATATATTAACAGAAGAATAAAAGGACTTGGAGGAGCTCCACTCCAGATAAAAAAATACAAGGATTTATCCGCGGAAGAAAGGCTAAAGAGCAACCTTATCATAACAGGGAAAAATATTCCAGCCGTATTCAAGAATAAAAACGTTGATTGTGTCAAGCTGAAACCGCAAGGATATTCCATAGCTTCATTTGACGACAATAATCGCAAAATATATCTGCTTATCGGCAGGGATGCCGGGGGAGCGCTGTACGGCAGTGTTACCTTCTGTGAACTCATACGGAAAGACGGTAATGAAATCTATGCGCTTAACGCCAGGATTACGGATTGGCCGGATTGTAAATACCGGGCGCTTTACCTGGGAGCGCGGAAAACGGAAAAAATAATTGAATGGGCTTTTAAATACAAGATAAATCAGATACATATCTCTCCGCGAGCAAAAAGTTTTTTTGAACTTCCCGACGATAAAGTTATCAATGACTTAGAAAACATAAGTAAATTTGCTCATCACTTTGGTATCAGGACTTTTTGCAGTACTATTTGGGTTGGAGCCGGCGTCGTTTCCCGCGATAAGAACCGGCCTGAATTCAAAAACTGGAAATGCCAGACATACCATAACAAGTTTATGTGCTGGAGCGCCGATGACTTGATCAGGAAAAGAGCCGAAAAAGTCGCGGGCTATCTTCAAAAAACCGGATTCGACGGGGTGGTGTTTCATTTTCGGGATGGGAGTCCGAACGAGCATTATAAGAACCATTGCCCGCGTTGTGAAAAACGTTTTGGCGATAACCGGGCCGCCGCCGATGCGAATTACATAAATATTACTTATAAGACGCTGAAAAAGATCATCCCTTCGCTGAAAATTATTTTTGTCACGGAACCGTACTACGGAAATCTTGATATTCCGCAAAACCGCGGCTTTAAGGAATATTATCAAACTCTGGGCAATTTAATTCCCAAAGATGTTTATCTTGCCTGTACAGCCTGGGATATTGAAAGTCAGAAATCCTGGAAGAAAGCGCTCAAACAGCCGATACTGCAATGGCGCAACCTTCCCATGAACGCGACCCATGCCGGAAGATATTTCTCCTCGAATATCGGTTTCGCGATTAAAGCGGGATACTTTCCGCAAAGCGAGGATATAGCTTTGCCGATGTCCCATGTGGGCTTCAATCCTTCGGAAGCGCTGGCGCTGGCTTCCTGTGAATTAATGTGGAATATAAACAATCCCGGCAATATGATTCTGCACGCGGACACGAAAGCCAAACCCTACCGTCTGGTTGAAAATCTTTATGCTTACCCGATAAAGGTGGACGGGATGGATTATAAAAAATGGTTGTGGTACAAATCCACGACAGGCCCGAAAGCGATAATAGATGATCTGCTCCCGAAATTATGCGAGAAAGTTTACGGCAAGCCGGCCGCCGGCATGATGTGTGAAATACTGAAATTCGGAGTGGCCAGAAAGTCATTGATCAACGCCGTCTTCGGGAATTTTTTTAATGACCCTGAAGTTGTTCTCGATCAATACAACAAGGCCCGGAAAGCACATAAAATGCTGACAGACTTCCGGGAAAAAGGCGGAAAATTCAAAAACAACTCGATGGGGTTCAGTTGGCTGGGCAATTTTATTTCGATTATGGAAACCTCAATGGTCGCGGCAAAAAGCGATTACCATATTTTAATGGCGAAAAAGTATCTGGATAAAGGCGATATCAAAAAAGCCCGGGAAAATCTGGATTCTGCTCAGGAAAACCTTAAAATAAATAAAGCCAATTATAAAAGTATTAACCGGGCCATAAAAGCGTTGTCTTTCAAAATTATGATAGCCGGCATGTCTAAGGCAAAGGCCGGAAAAGGTATAAAGGCGGCAATTTACAATCCTAACGACAGCGGCGGGAAAGTATATGGAGAAGACATTCTTTACAGGACGCTCATGAATGCTGAAAATATAAGCCCGGTATTTATTTCCAGCCTGGACAAGCTTTCCCAGTACGACTGCGTCATTATTCCTGACTGCAAAAAATTCGGGAAAGAAGACGGCAAATCTCATTTTGACATAGAAAAAGAAGTTTTCCAGGCTGAAACAAAGCTTAGAAATTACGTTATAAATGACGGAGGCGGGATTATTTTCTATCATGACAGCGTCGGTTTTCTCAGGTTTCCCCTGGGAAGAAGTGTTTTCCCGGAACTGTGTATTGAAACTAAAAGGATAGAAGGACAAAAGCTCAAGGCGGTTTTAAAACATCCCGTATCCGGGGATATTGCCCCGGGGAAATATGAAGAACTTATGTATTATGACCATATCGCCATGACCAAAGGGGATGACGGCACAGTTATTTTCAAGGATGACAAAAATGAAGCTGTTGTTATTGCCGGGCAAGTCGGTAAAGGGAAAGTCATTCTCAACGGAACTATAATTTACGGTGACCGGCATATTCCCAAACAAGCGACAGGAATTGATAAAAAAATATTGATAAATTCGGTTAACTGGCTGACGGGGAAATAATTTTAACAGCTGACACGGAGACATTACAATGAAACATATCACAATGATTTTTCTATTTTGCGGCGTTATTTCCTGCTTTGCGCAGGAACAGGAAGCGCCGGAGCTTGACCTTGGCAAATCGACTTTCCATGCGGTTTCCCGTTGTGGGGAAAAGAAACGTCCGGTGGCGGGAGAAAAACTCAATGGTACAATAATACTGCGGAATAAAAACGGAGAACCAGCAAGCGGGATAAAGGCGGCGGATATTAAAGTTTTCGTTATGGAAGACGGGAAAACATATGAAAAAGAGCTGCCGGGAATAATATTTCAGAGACCGGGAGATGCTCTTTTCACTTTTGATCCGGGTACGAAAGATCCGGGCGCCATGACCTTGGCGCTAAGCATAAAAGGCGAGCTGCTGGAAAAGACTTTGCCGATAAAATATTTATCCGCCGATGAACATATAGATCAAAGCCAGGTTTTATGGAAGGGTGCCGAGAGGTTTTACGGCAAGGGAACAATAGGACAGAGTTTTGTAACCGGAAATATCGAAAACATATCCAGGATCAAGGTTATGGGAAGAAAGAGAAAACCTGATTCCGGTATTGGCCAGCCTGTCTTGAAATTATATGAATGGAAGGATAACTATGAAACAACGGTTTCCATCCCTCCGCTTGTTGAATGCGCCGATCCGAAACAGTCCGGAAATCTGCTGGAATATAAGGTTAATTGCAATATTAAGCCAAATTCCAAATACTATTTTGAACTTTCTCTGCCTGGCGGAAAAGGAGATAAAAAAGACGATTTTATATATGTCTGGCGCTGCCCTTTCTATAACTCCACCAAAGAAACACCGTATAAAGACGGAGAGATGTACAAATCAGGGAAAGCGTGTCAGGGGCGAGACTTGATGTTTTATACTTTTTATCCAATAAAAAAATGATCGAAAAAGGGTTAAGAAAAATGCAGACTCCATCAGTAAGGGGGCTCCTGTTGCACATAAGTCATTATGATCCGACGTGGTGCAAGTGTAAAGATCAGGAAACCCCGTTTGAAATAAAAGTAGCGATGAATGTTGTCGACGCCATGTATAAAGCGGAGATGAATCTCCTGATTATCGACTGTGCGGATGGTGTAGAATACAAATCTCATCCGGAACTCAAACGGCATTATACGGTACCGATGTCGCATCTTGAAAAATTATCCGCATACGCAAAAAAAAGCGGAATTGAAGTCGTGCCGAAATTAAATTTTTCACAAAGCCGTTTTTTCCGGCATAACCAGTGGTTTTATCCATACAATGAAATTGTTGACGGGCGGGATATTTTTGATACGGAAGAATACTGGGAGCCCGCTTTTGAACTGATTAACGAACTGATAGACGTATGCCGACCGCCCCGTTTTTTCCATATCGGCATGGATGAGGACCATGACCGGGCGTCCGGACAATTGAAAGAGGCGATATTCACCCTTAGAAACGTTCTTGAAAAACGGAGGCTGCGTACTGTAATGTGGCGTGATTCCCGGACGGATCCGAGAGGCTTGGTTTTCAACGAAAAACATAATTTGATTGAAGACAGTCTGCCGGATGATATTATAAAGATGATCTGGGGTTATGAAGGTACGGGCAATTCGGAAGTAATATTGCGTCTTGCCTCAAAAGGTTTTGAGGTATGGGGCGCGCCGGGAGAAAACCCGGAAACAATCAGGCGATACAGGGAAAATAATTGCGGCGGTCTGGTTATGACTAAATGGGTTCCGTGCGTATCCCGGTATAAAGAAGCGATAATTTCAATGATAGAAGCGAAAAGTGCTTTATATTTCAAATAGTCATCACTGTGAAGCTGTGGCGTTTACCCGCTCTATTATGCCGCCGCCGAGTAAATAGTCATCATCATAAAACACAACCGCCTGCCCGGCGGTAATTGCGCGGCCCGGAGAATCAAGGGTAATTTTTACAACGCTGTTATTCGCTTCAACAGTCCCGGCGGCCGGTTTGCTGCGGTAACGCACCTGTATCAGGCAATGAAACGGAAGTTCAGGAGGACTGCCGCATTGCCAGTTTATATCGCCTGCCTCAAAAGAATCAGACATCAGCTCCTCATTTTCAGTTACCAGTTTTATCCGGCCGCTTTCCGCGTCAATCGCCTGGATGTAACCCGGTTTCCCCAACGCGACTCCCAAACCTTTGCGCTGGCCAATCGTATATTTATGCAGCCCGGCGTGCCTGCCTGCAATTTTCCCCTGATAGATGAAATCTCCTTCCTTCGCGCTGCCGCCGAACAGACGGCGCAGCGTTTCCGGGAAAACTTCGCCGTCAACCGCGAAACAGGCGTC
Organism: Victivallaceae bacterium; assembly: GCA_041668685.1. Lineage (GTDB taxonomy): Bacteria > Verrucomicrobiota > Lentisphaeria > Victivallales > Victivallaceae > JAHOYW01. Next base: position 5,367 of record JBAYCO010000003.1, read on the forward strand.
CTGGCTGTCCTTTTTCCCGGAATTATCCAAGTCAAGTTCACGGGCCAGCGCCCTTACTTCGCTTTTCCGCATTTCGCCGATGGGAAATTTTATCTTCGCGAGCTGTTCCTGGGTCAGGCGGTAGAGAAAATAGCTCTGGTCCTTCAACGGGTCGCTGCCGCGTTTTAATTTATAAATACCGTTTTCGTTGGTGATTTGCGCATAATGCCCGGTTACGACTTTTTCCGCGCCGATTTCCTCGGCAAACTCCAGAAGTTTACCGAATTTTATGAAAAAATTGCAGTATGTGCAGGGATTCGGGGTGCGGCCCCGGCAATATTCCCGCCACGCCGGTTCGAGAACCAGTTTTTCAAAATCAGGATACAGGTCAAGGAAATGGTGTTCTATACCGAGTTTTCTGGTCAATTCGGTAATGGTTTTTTCGTCATTTTCGGATACGCACGTCTGGAATTTAGCGAATTCCGGATCCGGATGCTTCAGGCGCAGAGTAACCCCGACAACTTCATACCCGTTTTTCCGGCACACCGCGGCGGCAACCGAGGAATCGACTCCGCCGCTCATCGCCGCCACTATTTTCTTTTTCGCCATAATGTTGCTTATTTTTCCAGTTTCAGGAGCTTGTGGAGATAATCGGCGTAGGAGCTTTTGCCGTAATTGTCGGCTAATTGTTTAAACTGCTTTCCGGATATCCATTCGTTGCGCCAGGCGATTTCTTCCGGACAGGCGATTTTAATACCTTGCCGTTTTTCGATGGTGGCGACGTACAGGGAGGCGTCCAGAAGTGAATTGTGAGTACCCGTGTCAAGCCAGGCGGTGCCGCGTTCGAGTACTTTTACATTGAGCTGGCCGCGTTCGAGATAAATTTTGTTTACATCGGTTATTTCCAGTTCCCCGCGCCATGAAGGTTTTATCGATTTGGCGGTTTCAATAATGCTGTTGTCGTAAAAGTAAAGACCGGTAACGGCATAATCGGATTTGGGTTTTTGGGGTTTTTCCTCAAGGGAAACGGCTTTAAAATCATCGTCGAATTCAACCACGCCGTAACGCTCAGGGTCGCTTACCTGGTAAGCAAATACGCACGCGCCTTCTTTCTGGTCGGCCGCTTCCCTGGTTGTCCAGGCAAAATCGGAACCGTAAAAAATATTATCGCCGAGAACCATCGCGCACGGTGAAGAACCGATAAATTCCTCCCCGATAATGAACGCCTGGGCCAAACCGTCCGGAGACGGCTGGACGGCATATTTTATATTCAGGCCCCATTGCGAACCGTCTCTCAGGAGACGTTCGAAATTCGGGGTGTCGTCGGGAGTGGAGATTATCAGGATTTCATTAATTCCGGCCGCCATTAAAGTGGTCAGCGGATAAAATACCATCGGCTTGTCGAAAACCGGAAGAAGCTGTTTGGATACAACCTGGGTAGTCGGATAAAGCCGGGTGCCGCTGCCGCCCGCGAGAATAATACCTTTTCTGCTGTTCATGGCTGTTTATTCCTTTATAATTAACCGTATTGTAAATCTACCACCGCATAGTTTTTTTTCAAGCTTTTAAGCTCCTGGCGTCTTTGTCTGCGCAGAATTTAACGGAGCTGTATTTTTTGGTTAAAGGATTTGCATATTCAGGGCTCTTGCGGCATATTTAGGAAATAACCGTCAAGGCAGCCCATGAAATTACGAAATCATTCTCTGATAAAAAGAATAAACCGGGCCCGGATCATGAACGCGATCCGGGTGAATTCGCCTATCGCCCGCTCGGAAATTGCCGCCGAAACCCAGCTCGACCGCAAGAGCATTACCAACTTCATCACTGAACTGCTGGATGAAAAACTGGTGGTCGAGTCCGGTAAAAAAGAAAACATTTCAGGTCGTCCATATTCGCTGTTGAAATTCGCGGATAATTTTGTCGCCGGGATATACATAGCTCCGCATTTGTGCCGCGGGGTGCTGATCGACTTTTACGGCAATATAATCGCTTCACATGAAATTGAATATCCGCTCTACACTGATCTGACCACTATCTGCCGCGCCGTTGAAAATATTTATCAGCAGTTGAGTTCCGTGCATATGCCTGAATTCGGGGTGGGAATTTCCATGCCGGGAAGCCTGAACCTGCAAACCGGCAACATGGAAGAAGCGGTAAACATACCTTCGCTTTCCGGGATCAACGTCCGCGAAACCTTTTCAGCCTTTATCGACAAACCGCTTTTTCTCGAAGAGGAATCCCGTTCCATCGCCCTTGCCGAAAAATGGTTCGGTAAAGGCCGTGATCATGACGATTTCGTTGTCGTAGAGGTTTCCGCCGGGGTCGGCATGGGAATAGTTGCGGGTCGCCGTTTATTCAAAGGCGCGGGACAATATGCGGGGGAAGTCGGACATGTGGTCATAGAACCCGGCGGACGCCGTTGCCGCTGCGGCAATAAAGGCTGCCTTGAAACCTATACTTCCGAATCGGCCGTCGTCAAAACTTTGAGCGAATACGGCAAATGCGGTTTTGAGCGTTTGCGTTATTTCCCGAAAAACAGTATTTCACGCGAGGATTACGAGCGGGTTATGAACGAGGTCGGTTATCGCCTCGGACAGGGCCTGTCCTCGGTAGTCAACATTTTATGTCCGCGAACGATAATATTTTCAGGCGCCGTGATCGACTTATTTGGAACAGATATCCTTCCTTCGATCAAAAAAGCGATAAATGAAAACAGCGTAAAAAGCAATGCCGCCCAGACGGAATTATTCGTTTCCGAACTTAAACACGTCGATGCTTTAGGCGCCGCGACCCTGCCGCTGGCAAACATCTTCGAAGTCCCCGGATATTTCTACATATAAAAAGCCCCCGCCGGCCATTGCGAACAACAACCGACAGGGGCACAAGGGGGCTGAATCAGTGCTTACCTGGCTCTCCAACTGAATATCTCGCTGCGATCCGTGTAAGCCGTGTGCAGTCTGGCATGGGCCTCTTTGGAGCCGGGACCGCCTTCAAGGTGCTTTGCGTAGCATTTTTCGACCAGATAATTTTCCTGGGATTTCTGGAGCTGCTGCTGTTTGTCGGCGGCATAAATTCCGCGCGCCCGCAAAGTACGGACAGAAGATTTATGCGCTATCGGCTGTCCCGCGCCGCAAATGCAGCCGCCGGGGCAAGCCATGACTTCAATGAAATCATACTTGACCTCTCCGGCCTTTATCGCCCGGAACAGTTCCCCGGCCTTTTTTAAACCATGAACAATTGCAACTTTTACCTCGTTCCCGGCTATTTCCAGGGTTGCTTCTTTGAGTTCCTCCATACCGCGGACAACCTTGAAATCCACAGATTTAAGGGGTTTGCCTTCGAGTTTTTCCACCGCGTAGCGCAAAGCCGCTTCCATCACTCCGCCGCTGGCCCCGAAGATAACCCCGGCCCCGGTACTGAAGCCCATAGGCATATCAAAGGCCTCCGGTTCAAGCGCGGCGAAGTCTATTCCCATGGAGTTGATCATGCGTCCGATCTCGACCGTCGTCAGCACATAGTCGACATCCGGAATGCCGTCGGTTTTGAATTTATCCAGGGCCGCTTCGGATTTTTTAGCGGTACAGGGCATTATGGAAACCACCACTAAGTCTTTTCGGTCAATGCCCTGTTGGCCGGGGAGAACTTTTTTCGCTACTGATCCGAACATCTGTTGCGGAGAACGACAGCTTGAGAGATTGTCCAGCATTTCCGGCAAATAAATTTCCGCGTATTTCACCCAGGCCGGACAGCAGCTCGTGACCAGCGGCAGTTTCCCATGCTTGCTGAAACGGTTGATGAATTCATTAGCCTCCTCAAAGATAGTCATGTCGGCGCTGAAACAGGTATCGTAAACCTGGTCGAAACCCATAATTTTCAGGGCGTTTACCAGCTTCCCGGCAACGTTGGTTCCGGCTTCGATGCCGAAATATTCGCCGAGCGCAACCCGCACCGCCGGAGCGATTTGAGCTATAACCGTCTTCTTTTTATCGTAAATGGCGTTCCAAACGTCATTGCGGTTCTGGCGCGGCACAATCGCCCCGGTCGGGCAAACCGCCGCGCATTGTCCGCAGTTCACGCACTCGACTTCATTGAGTTTATAATCAAAAGCCGGAGCCACCCGGGCGCTGGAACCGCGGTTAATAAAGCCAATGGCGCCTATCCCCTGCACTTCGGAGCAAACCCGTACGCAGTCGCCGCAAAGCACGCATTTATTGGGGTCCCGTTCCAGGGAGAGAGAAGATTTGTCCACGGGAACGTATTCATGCCGTTGCTTGTAACGGATTTCCTCAACTCCAAGACGCCGGGCCAGATCCTGCAGGGAACAGTTGCTACTGCGGGTGCAGGACGGGCACTCGCGCTTATGGTTGGCAAGGAGAAGTTCAACATTTATTTTACGCATTTCCCGGATTTCTTTGGTGTCGGTATGAATAACCATGCCGGGCTCCGGTTTGGTGGAGCAGGAAGCCATGACGCCGCGCCCTTCGACCTCGACGATGCACAAGCGGCAGGCCCCGTAAATGCTCAATTCGGAATGATAGCAAAATGTCGGCAGGTCAATACCGGCCTTGCGAATGAGTTCGAGCAGGTTGCGTTCGTCGCCGATTTCGGTTTCACGCCCGTTAATAGTAAGTGTTTTATTATCTTTCATAAGTTCAATTCTCCTTTTATAGTCCCACGACTGCGTCGAAACGGCAAACCTCTTTGCAGGCCCCGCATTTTATACATTTATCAGCGTCGATATAATGCGGCTGACGTTTTTCGCCGCTGATCGCGTTGACCGGACACTTGCGGGCGCAGGCGGTGCAGCCTTTACATTTTTCCGGATCGATTTCCGGCCGGGCCAAAGCCTTGCACTCCCCGGTCGGACAGATTTTTCTGAAAACGTGCGATTCGTATTCTTCCCGGAAATATTTCAGGGTTGACAGCACCGGGTTCGGGGCGGTTTTTCCCAGTCCGCAGAGAGAACCGAGCTGTACGGCCCGCGCGGTCTGTTCCAGCAGTTTCAAAGTATTTTCGTCGGCGTTGCCTTCGATTATATCGTCGAGCAGCGCCAGCATCTGCTTGGTGCCTTCGCGGCACGGCACGCATTTCCCGCAGGATTCATTCTGGGTGAACTGCATGAAGAAACGGGCTATTTTGACCATACACGTTTCATTGTTCATGACCACCAATCCGCCGGAGCCGACCATTGCGCCGACGCCTTTCAGGGAGTCGAAGTCCAACGGCATATCCAGCATTTCCGGGGTGAGACAGCCGCCGGAAGGGCCGCCGATCTGCACGGCTTTAAAATTTTCGCCGCTTATTTCGCCGGCATTATTGCTGACTCCGCCGCCGATATTGTAAACTATTTCCCGAAGCGTCGTGCCGAAAGGCACTTCGATCAAACCGGTATTGGCGACGTGTCCGGTCAGGGCAAATGTCTTCGTGCCGGGAGATTTTTCTGTTCCGGCTAAACGATATGAATCCGGACCGTTGCGTAAAATCATCGGAACCGAAGCCAGGGTTTCAACGTTATTGATGACCGTCGGCTTGCCCCAGAGGCCGCTTTCCGCCGGAAACGGCGGTTTTGGCATCGGCATGCCGCGTTTACCCTCGATAGAAGCGATAAGGGCAGTTTCCTCGCCGCAGACAAAAGCCCCCGCGCCTTCCATAACGTGGAGTCTGAAAGAAAAATCCGTTCCGAAAAGATTGTCGCCCAGCAAACCCGCTTTTTCGGCGGCGGCCACGGCGTAACGCATTCTTTCCACAGCCAGCGGATATTCGGCGCGCACGTAAACGTAGCCTTCATTGCCTTCGATAGCCCGGGCGGCAATGATCATACCCTCGATAACGCTGTGCGGATTGCCTTCCATGACGGAGCGGTCCATGAACGCTCCCGGATCGCCTTCGTCACCATTACAAATTACGTATTTTTTGGCGTTTTTGTGCGCCAGGGTAAATTTCCATTTAAGCCCGGTCGGGAAACCGCCGCCGCCCCGGCCGCGCAGGCCGGAAGTCAGGACGTCCCGGCAGACTTCTTCCGGCGTCATCGTCATAACCGCTTTGCGGGCGCCTTCGTAACCGCCTTTGAAAATGTATTCCTCGATGCTCGCCGGCTCGATCATGCAGTTCGCCAGGACATAACGCTGCTGACGGTTATAGAAAGGAATTTCACTGTTGCCGCGGCAGCGCTTTCCCGTAAGGGGATCTTTAAAAAGCAGCCGCTCAATGACTTCGCCGCCAAGAATAGTTTCCCGGACAATTTCATTAATGTCTTCGACTTTCACCTTTGTGTAAAGAATGCCGTCCGGCTCTATATGGACCAGCGGGCCCATCTGGCAAAAGCCCTGGCAGCCGCTCTTTGAAACATAAGTGCCGTCAAATTTCTTTTCGTCATCATTATGCACGTCGAGTTCAACTCTCGTATCCAAACCGGCGTTTTTCAACTCTTTGAGCAGTTCGTCGCGAAGACGCAGAGCGCCGTTGGCGATACATCCGGTGCCGGCGCACAAAATAATCCGGCGCTCAATCGCCTCGATATTGTCCCGGTATTTTTCCGCTACCGTTTTCAGGTCAACTGTTTTATTCTCATTCATTTTCCATATTCCTTTCTTGAGCATTTTTTTCCGTTTCCCGCAGTTCATCGACGATCTTTTCCGCCTGCTCCGGGGTCACCTGCCCGTAAACCTGATCGTTGACCAGCATTACCGGCGCCAGTCCGCAAGCTCCCAGACAACTGACGGTTTCCACCGTAAAAAGCATGTCGTCAGTAGTATTCTTTTCTTTTGACAGTCCCAGTTTTTCATAAAGGGCTTCAAGAATCCCATGGGATTTTTTAACGTGGCAGGCGGTGCCGTCGCAAAGTTTAAAGATGTGTTTGTCTTTTGGATTCAGCGAAAAATGAGCGTAAAAGGTCGCAACCCCGTAAACATGTGACGGCGGAACGCCGATAGAAACCGCCACATAGTTGATCAGGTCCCTGGACAGGAATTTATGTTCCTCCTGAATTTCCTGGAGGATCGGAATCAAACGACTTTCGGCATGATGATTCTTTTCGAGAATCCTGTCGACCATTTCCCGTTTTTTTTCTACGGTGTCATACATTTTTTTCATTCCCTTGTTAAATAATTCAATGTTCAATGTTCATTCCTTATACGTACTCAATGTTTATTTCTTTGAGGAAATTTTCTTTCAGGTCTTTCGCTATTTTCTTGACTATATTGCGACGGTATTCAAGCGTCGAAGACAACCGCGGATCCTGATGCGCCTCGTTTATCCTGGTTCCGACCAAAAACGTGATCACGTCGTTCCGCAAAAATATTTCAACCAGCTTCCCGGCCGGGGAAAAACTTTCGCGGCGATGGTTTTCCAGCAACTCCGCCGCACGGTTCAAAGTCAATACGCCTTCACAAACCAGGTCGGCGCCTTCCATTTTTGAGCCGGGCGGGACATTGTAATAACTTGAAGACGTATCCAGTATAATTTCCTTTTTCAGTTCCCGTGCGATAATTTCAGAACTGGTGCCTCCGGCAATTACCTTGTCACCGGTAAAAGCGGCAAATCTTTCAGCCCACTGCGCATCGTACGAATGATCGAACGGCGGCCCCGCCAGCAAAAGCATCCGGCGGGGCTTCCGGCAGTAAACCACCGCGCAGCTCATATCGTCTCCCGCCTGGTATTTGCTTTCCTTGCCCAAGGCTTCACGGATTACGCATTGCGCCAGTTCATTAGCTGAAATTCCCGGGCTTTTTTTAACTTTTTCAAGCAGATACTGCGCGCATCCCTCCTGCCAGCCCATAGGATATCTCATGCTGCCAAGCCCGGCCTGGGCAATGCCGTCTGAAAAGATCACCACCCGGTCGTTAAGCCGTATTTCAAAGTCATAAAGGCGGAGGTTCCGGTTATCCCACTTTCGCGGCTTCAGTACCTTATGCGGGACTTCGACCAATTCCGCATTCCTGATCAGCAGAAAGCGCGGGTTATCCATTTCAACGATATGCGCTTTCCGGTTCAAATTTATATCGACTACAGTAAACGTCGCATAGCTGATCTTCCTGACCCGGCATTCCGGCAGCGCCCGCATTATCACCTCCGCGGAACGCGGCATTTCCATATTTCCGGCGGCAAAACGACATGCCATGGTGGCGCATATGGATGCCTGGATATTGGCCTTCACACCGCTTCCGAAGCCGTCGGACAGCACCAGCACCAGACGTTCTTCTTCCGGTATCTGCCGGTATTTGAAGACATCGCCGCAGATATTCTGCCCATGTTTGGTGTATTGGCTCATTCCCATATCCATAAATAAATTTCTGTCAGTCATTTTTCAGCTCCTTCCGGCTGAATTCCCGCCTGATATCATCGAGAAGTTTATCATCGGCGTATTCCTCGCTGATCGAACGCAAAAGAATTTCCGTTTCCGCCATGTGTTCGCCGAGCCTGCAAGCTATTTCCTGCACCGTCAACAGGTTTTTATTGATGACTTCCCCGGCGCGGTTGGCTATCTGTTCGCGCCGGAGCTCGGTGTTGGTAACGTCGGCGATCACTGCCCCGGCCACTTCCCCGGCTTCAATGCTGAATACCGTAATATTCAGCAGTTTGTTGTCCATCCTGAATGAATTCCGGCATATATCTTTGCCGCTGTTCAAACAATTCCTGAAGAGCTCGCAAAACGGGACCAGGCGTTTCAGGTCGGCGCCGTTCATTCCCGGTTTTGCGTCAAATATCCGGACTATTGATTCGCCCAGTATTTCGGCAAAACGCCGGTTGCATTCTATCAGTTCCAGTCCACGGTCAACAATAACCACGCCGGAAGGAATTGTCCGCAGCAGGGCGTTGGCTTTCTTCTGTGCCGTTTTCCGCATGAAAGACACGCACATTGAAGGTTCCGCTTTTTCGCACACCAGCGCCGCGGCAAAACCGCGGCATGAATCATAGCCGCAGCCGCCGCAGTTGAGTTCATCTTCCGGACGGGTTTTACCAATACTGCGCAACGCCTCCTGCAAGTCCCGGAATTTTACTTCTCCGTTTGTTATTTTTTCCGCTGCCGGATTATCGCTTATATCCAGTTCGTATTTATTTTCGGAAGGTTTCATATTTCCGCAAAATTTATTTATTACTCTTAAATGCTCTATTAGTCCAGGTGATTTATGCTGCACGCCGGGGCCGTGGACGCAGCCGCCGCGACAGGCCAGCGCCTCAATAAAAACCGCGGTTTCTATTTCCTCCGGTTTGAGGTTGTCCAATGCCAGTTTCAGGTTTTCCAGACCGTCAAAGTCGGAAAAAACGATATTTTCCAGTTCCGGAATCAGTTGCAGGGTTTTATTCATGCCGCCGCCGGTGGGATAAACCGCACCTTCCCTGGCCGTTTCCGGAAAAAAACCGCAGGCGTCATCAGATGCGATTTCATTCAGATTAATATTTTCCCGCTTCAGCCATTCCTGCAACTCGTTAAAGGTCAAGGCCGCGTTTATCAGTTCAGGATGCCGGTCGGCTTCATTTTTTTTGGCAATGCACGGGCCGATGAAAACCACCGCCACGTCCTGTCCGCAGACTTGCCGCAACAGCTTGGCGTGGGCAAGCGCCGGAGACAGAAGTCCGCTGATCGCGGAAACAAATTCAGCCTGGTATTTGCATATGTAATCGACCACCACCGGACAGGCGGAAGAAATAAGCGCGCCGTTTTGTCCTTGCTTTAACATATTGCCGACGGCGGCGCTTACCATCTGCGCGCCGAGCGCGGTCTCACTTACCCCGGCAAAACCAAGCCGCTTCAGGGCGGCGATTATCCGGGCGGGAGAAAGCCCCGCGAACTCATTAATCCAGGAGGGAGCCAGGGAAACATAAACCGGTATGCCGCTTCTGATAAGTTTTTCGGCAACAGGACTGTCGTCACGCACTTTTTTCGCATGGGCCGGGCATATTTCCACACAATGTCCACAGGCAATGCAAAGCTCAGGAACAACGCTGGCGTGGTCGTTCCAGACTTTTATCGCCTTCACCGGACAATGCCGAACGCATTTGTAACAATCCCGGCATTCTGTTTCCACCGTATAAATAGGATACGTCCCGCGCATGAGAACAGCCCCTTGTTAAATAGTTATTTTTATATTGATATAAAAGTATCTATTTCGTTATTATAGTGCGGGATTTTTAAAAAGCAAGGCCTATTAGATATTTTTTTATAAATATTTTAATATTAATATTTACATACCAAAGAGTGGGGATGAGTAAAAGATAAGGCATATCAGGTCAAATTTGTCAAACTAACGCCGTGTGCAAGTTTTTTGTGCCTGCCGAGATACGATTTGTTTTCGAATACTGCCGCATTACACATTTCCTGGAGGGCGAGTGTCCCCACGAGCCGAAATACGTTAACCGTTTACGGCTCGACAGAGTCTCGCCCTCCATTGAATTTCCTTTCCGAGGTTAAAATGTCGAAAAAAACTTGCACACGGCGTCAAACTATAAATTTCTTAAGGGAATTTAATATGCCTCTTCACCAGAATTTATAGGTTGAGCTTGCTTAATTTGAGCTTAAATTATTTGGATGTCAAAAGATTTTGTATACTAACCGTTAATTTTTCCGTGTTTTGGAATTATCGCGTGTTGGTAGTCCCGCCTTCAGGCGGAAAGCGGAACTGTTGTCTTCGTGGGAAATTCCGCTTAAAAGCGGTACTACAAACACGTAATTATCCAGGAAGCCGTTGTTTGGCGCTTATTCCCTGTCCCCTCAACTAAGCCCACTGACTGATTACAAATAACGGTTAAAAATTCATCCAATAATTTACCAATTTTTATTTTGGAAATTACGCCCGCCGGCGAGGCATTCCGCTTAGGGAAGCTTTAGCGACCGGACACGTACCTGAAGGCACTTGGAAGGCGCCGCCTGAAGGCGGAACTACAAACAGCGGGCAATAAAAAAACATTAAGTCAAAGATGAAACACGACGTCTTAAGCTCTTTGCCCACAAATTCTAGTGAAGACCCTTTAATAAAAACGGCTTACTGTTGAAAACAAGCTACCTGCCGCCAGGCTTCAAGCTTTTTCCTGTAGGGTATTGAGGCGTTGGCGGGGCTGGTCGAAGGCAGGATAATCAGTTCCAGCTCCGGCAGACGCATTTCCCTGCAATGCCTGACAAATAATTTATGCGCGGCCTGACCGTTAAAAAATACTTTCCGGATATTGGGACATTCCCGGAAAAGTTTTTCGAAATCGTTTGGCCTGGCGTGCTTAATGTCGGAATCCATGCTGCCGGGCCGGACACATCGCTGCACCGTATCCCACAGCGCAATGCGGTCGCGGAGCAAATATTCAACGCGTTCCTTATAATCTATACGACAGTCAAATCCCAGAAGCTCCCCCATTATCTTCCAGAAACAGTTATGCGGATATGCGTAATACTGACGGCGGCGCAGCGATTCGGCGCCCGGCATCGAACCCAGTATGAGCCGGGTCGCATCCGGTTCCGCAAAAGCGTCAAAAGAATTTATTTCCTGCATAAGATTTTACGAATTCCCCCATTTCCCGTTCCACATATTTCGCCGCTCATAGTCTATGGGACAGCTCTGATATAATTTACGACTTGTGATTGAGCTGTCAAGTTGCGCAGCGTATAAAAACGACACTCAGCACAGCATTTGCGACATAGTAAAAAAGAACCCGGCATTGAAAAAACTCCCCATAGGGGAGCAGGAGAAGTTAATGGAATTCCAGAGTTTAACTCTCATGCAACGTCCCCACGCCCCTGGAGACAGGGGGGCTACACCTGTTTCCTCAGCATGCAGAGTTTCCCGGTGTAGCCACGGCTGTCCCTAGCCGTGCGGGACTAAAGGTTGGATGGCGAAAGATTTTGCAGAACAATTTATGAAAATGGTAAAACCGAAAAACTATGACCCCGCCCAGAGGCCGGGGTTTTAAAGGACTCAATAAATTTTGGATAAAAACAGTTTTACCGCTTGCAATTATTGTGAATACAATGTATAATAGTGTATAAACAATTATAGGGATTTATCATGACCCTTACAGAACAAGTAGAAAAAAAGATCATCACGAATATAAAATCCGGAAATTTTCCGCCCGGAAAGAAACTGCCTACCTTGAAACAACTTTGCCTGTTATGCGGCGTAAGCGAGATCACGATAAGGAACGCCATTAAAAACTTGCAGCAGGGTGATGTTTTAATAGTACGGCAGGGAAGCGGAATTTATGTGAAAGACTGGAAGACTACGCCGGACGTCACTATCGGGATTTTTAATTCAGATATGGAACGGCTGCAGGCCAGGGGAGCCGCCGAAGATCCTTATTTCACAATAATGGATGAATTAATTGTCAAGCATAATAAACAAAAGAAATACGGTTATAACCTGCTGATATCTGCGGAAAAAACGGAAAAGAGCGCTTTCCAGAAGCTTAAGCTCGATGCCGCCATATTCATAAAACAGGATTTCGATTCGGAAGCCGCAAACATATGTGATGAACTGGAGATTCCGTATGTTATTGCCGGCGGAGTCAGCAATACGAAAATCGACTATAATTTTGTCGATTATGACCAGGGAAAAATAATAAACGACAGCATAGGCCGCCTGGTTGCCGCCGGTCACCGGCAAATTGCCTGCATACTGAAGAAATCCTACAATACCGCGATCCAGAAACTTCGTGAGCAAAGTTTTTATGAAAGCATGCTGCGCCACGGGTTAGAAATTGCGCCTGAACTGTTAAGCGTAATTGACAACAACATACCGGCATCAGCCGCCTTTGAGGAGCTTATTCGTTCCCGGAAAGAGATTACGGCGATTTACTGTTACGGCCCGTCCGAAGCCGAATCCTTGTATAAATACCTGCAAATTAAAAAAATAAGAGTTCCGCAGGATATTTCTATTGTTTCCTATGGCTTCAATGAATTTGTTCCTAATCCGCATAATATATCAGGTTATTATTCGGACCTCAACAAATATGCCGATACCTTGCTGGAATATATCCGCCGACAACTAACGCGGAACGGGAAACTCGACAGAACAATAATCCTGGAACCGGAATGGCATGAAGGAAAAACGGTTTCCGCCCCAATAAAAACTGGAACTTAACCCCCGGAGGGAAAAATGAGAACACGAGACAAAAATCATAAACGCTTATCGGTAAACAAATTCACGCTCATTGAATTGCTGGTGGTAATTGGCATCATTGCAATACTTGCGTCAATGCTGCTTCCAGCGCTTGGCCAAGCCAGGGAAAAAAGCAAGGAAATTGCCTGTATGGGGAATCTTAAACAAATAGGAAGCGCCATGGGATTTTATGGCCAGGATTATGAAGGGTATTTCCCGACAGCGTATTTAAGTCCGGGAACAGGCCTTCAATGGTATGAAAAATACTGGCATTGGGTATTGAAGAAAGATTTGAACGCTAATTTTGATTTCGGCGCTCAGCGGCCCCGTTATCACGGAAGTGTTTTTGTGTGTCCCACAGATAAAGATGTTGTCGGCAATTCCGTCACCAGCTATATTTATGTTCCCGTTTTCTGGACAAACTATTCCACATACCATGTTTGCAACATTAAAATTACTAATCCGTCCACGGTCGGGATAATTACCGACGGCTATGCACAAATGTCATATCCGGAAAATGTAGTGGCGGATTTGGAAGGCGAGAGCAACACAAGCCGAACTTTGAGACCGCGTCATTTGAATAAGGCCAACATCCTATTCTGTGATCTTCACGCCGCCAAGCAGAAAGCTGCGATTGGCGAAAGCCTCCAGAGCATGTTTGAAGTTCCGTAAGAACAATAAACATAATATTGAAAAAACATATCCGGTTCTGAATTCAGGCTGGAGCCCAAATCCATACTAATAAAAAACAGGAGTAAGACATATGTTCGTTCTGCGCAACAACAAACTGCTGAGAACATCGCTATTAACCTTCGGATTGTGGGGGGTAATGAGCGAAGGAAAACTTTCCGCCGGAAACATTATTATGAATCCCGGTTTTGAAAACGGCTTGAAGCCGCACTGGCAAGTCCGTCGTTTCGCCGGGAAAGGCGATATTGCCGGAGACGACACGATTTCCCATAATGGAAAATTCTCTTTAAGGATAAGCGGCGCCGCTAATGACAGAACCGGAGTTACCTGTTACCCGGTGATAAAAGTAAAAAGCGGAGAAACATATCTATTTAAATGCTGGTATAAGACAAAGGATTTTATTTCGCCTGCGACCGCTGACAACGGCATTATGGTGCGCTTTACCTTTGTCGGCAATAACGGTAAATCCGCGGTACGGTATGTTAAGAATTTCAAGCAGAGCGAAGAATGGACTGAAGTAAAAACAAAAATTGTCGTACCTTCTGTCGGCGGAAACGACAATTCGCTGAAATGTTATATTGTGCTTTTCCTGTGGCATGCCCGGGGAAGCGTGTGGTTCGATGATGTGGCGTTTGAAAAAGAGTCCGGCATTAACGCTGCCTGCCTGCCCAATCCCGGCTTTGAAGAAGGATTAACGCCTTTCTGGGAAGTAAAGAAATACGGCAGTAAAAAAGGCATTGCCGACCTTGATGAAACCAACCGGCATACCGGTAAAAAATCCTTGAAGATAAGCGGGAGCGCAAAAGACGCAACAATAGTTCTGTCGGAATTTCCGCTTACAGTCAGCCCCGGCGAGAAATACCGGTTCAGCGTATGGTACAAAACCGACAAGGTCAAACCCGGCGTTGTAAGAACAGGAAGCCTTGCCGGGATTTTTGCCAGGATTTCATTCGGAGACGAAAACAACAAGGCTTATGGAAATGTCGTTTATCAATATGAAAAATATACACGAGGAGAAAACCGCTCTAAAGACTGGTGTAAACTGACAAAGGAATTCACGGTGCCGATAGGAATTCCATATCAGGCTGTCAAGTGTAATATCGCTCTGCTTTTATGGTATGCCGAGGGAACCGTTTGGTTTGATGACGTCAAGCTGGAAAGGTTGGGAGTGAACCGGAACTGTCTGCGTCCGCCGACAGTACCCTATCCGACGCCGGAACCTCAAAAGCCAGTCCCGTTCAACAGCGACAAACTCGGAAATCAAAGTACCATTCTCCAGATATGGCCGTGGAAACGCCATTCCAAAGGAAACCCAAGTGTGGAAATCATTACCGAACGAGACAAATGGATACCGGAACTTAAAAATAAATACGGAATCGGTACTTTGCTGGTAATGGCCATGGAACACAGCAACATCGGAACCGGGCTGGTTTCAGATAAGGAACTGAAAGCGGCAATAGCGGATTATCAGAAGAACGGATTCAAGGTTTTATTATATACGAGCCTGATGCATATGAGCCATGATCTTTCCTGGCATGAACTGGTTATAAAACATCCTGATTGGTTACGGAGGGATTTATTCGGTAATCCCGATAAATTCTTCTTGAACGCGAAATTATGTTATAACACTCCGGCCTTTGACTGCTGTCTGGGGCATATTATAAAAATGGTCAAATATTTTAATCCCGACGGAATTATGCTGGATAATCAATATAATCACAGTCCATGCTATTGCCGAAACTGTCAGGAAAAGTTCAGGAAATATATACTGGCCAAGTTTAATGAGAAAGAGATGAAAGCAATTTTCGGGATGTCAACGGAAGAACTTGCGCAGTTGAAAATAGAAGACAATATTGATTCCAGACTTTTCAGGGAATATATAGAATGGCAGCAGTTCTACAGTTGCGCCGAAACTATAGAAAAAACCCGAAGACAATTGCGCAAGATCAAACCGGATATAGCTGTAAGCGCCAATATCAGTCCGCGCTTTAACTGCTCCAGCTCGGTACATCCTTACGATTACGAAGATTTCATAATTTTTGAGGCCTGTGCTTTAGAGTCCCGGTTAATGCTGGAAAGATCGCTTATTGCCAAGGCTATTGCTGGCAGTAAACCGGTTTATGATTACGAATATACCTGGAAGCACCCCAGGACTAACCAAATGTTGTCTCCTGAAAAACTCAAGCTGAATCTTGCTGTAGTTATCGCCTGTAACAGTATTCCGGGAATAGTCTGTTACGGTTTCGACAGTATTCCGCCCCGCGGAATTAATGCCTCGGCGCTTAAAGCCATCAGTGATTACCTGTGTTTTTTTAAGGCAAATAAAACGCTTTTCGCTGACGGAACGGATATCTACACAAATATTTCAACCGCGATTCCAACCCCGTGGGGTAAACAGCATGGGGCGCTTTTGCCTTTGATTAATAACTGTTTGCCGTTCAGGGTAATAAGAAAGATCGACGAGCAAAGCCTCAAGGATACTGAAGTTCTGTTTCTGATAAACAGACGTTGCCTCAGCGATAAGCAGATTAACGCCGTAAGTAATTTTGTCCGTGGCGGCGGAACCCTTATTTTTACCGGTAAAACCGGAGATTACACTGAATTCGTTGAAAAGAGAATTGAATCAGGAATTTTCGCGGCGTTGAAATTACAAAAAACGAATAAAAAAACAGAAACGCGGTACGGCAAAGGAAAAGTGATTTTCCTGCCCGGCGAAAAAGGCTTGGAACAAGCTATTCAGGAAGCGGCAAAAAACAGTTTGGTAAAAATAAATACTTCATCTAAGGATATAAATATCATCCCTTATAAACAGCCGAAAAAAGACAGAATTGTTCTCCATTATATTAACCATAACTTAAATAAAGCAGCAGCCAAAATCCCAACGGCATTGGTTTTACCGGCAGGATCCACGGTTAAAAAAATAGAATATATCAATCCTGACAACAAGGAAAAAATGCGGCTTTCTTATAAGTTAACTGAAGCCAACGGTAAAAAGATTGTTAATTTTACGATCCCAGAACTTATAACTTACGGAATAGCGGTTATAGCGTTTTAGAAATTTGTTATAAGTTGTGCCGGGAGCAGCCTTGCTCCGGCACAGAAGGCGTTAAAGGCGGATATAAACTTTGCCGGTCACAGTGCGAGGCCGCACTCGTGACTACTAAAAAGCCGGTTAAGTTCATATTTATAAACGGAATTAAAAAAAGAACGAGCAATAATGAGCACAAGATCAGAGAATACGAAAAAAAATCCATCCGATCACTTGAGATTAGGCGTGATCGGGGTATGCCGACGGGGAGTTCTCGCGGATATCGCGCACCAGCCCGAAAACGGTTGTCAAATAGTTGCGGGAGCGGATATCCACCAGGAAAACCTGCAAAAGTTCACAGAACGTTTCAACCATGAAGTCGCGGCCTATACGGATTACCGGGAAATGCTTGAAAAAGAAAATCTGGACGGCGTTTTCATAATGAGCCCGGATTTCTGCCACGAAGAACAGGCGGTGGCGGCTCTGGAAAAGAAAGTGGCGGTCTATCTGGAGAAACCGATGGCGATTACGATTGCCGGGTGTGACCGAATAATGCAGGCGGCATTTGAAAACCGGACGAAACTTTTTATCGGCCACAATATGAGATATATGGGCTTCACTAAAAAGATGAAGGAAATAATTGACTCCGGGCTCATCGGCAAAGTACAGGCGATATGGTGCAGGCATTTCGTTTCCTACGGGGGCGACAATTACTTCAAGGACTGGCACGCGGAACAGAAATATTCGACTTCTCTCCTGCTTCAGAAAGGCTGTCATGATATAGACATAATCCACTGGCTGGCCGGTTCTTTTACTAAAACGGTTACCGGCTTGGGAAAACTCAGCGTCTACAACAGGTGCGGAAAAAGTTATCCGGACAACGAATACGTGCAGGCGAAAGCCAACCCGGACAACTGGCCGCCTCTTGAGCAAAAAGGAATGAATCCGGATATGGACAATGAAGACCATAATATGATATTGCTGCAATTGGAGAACGGGGTCCAGGCATCGTATATGCAATGTTTTTATACTCCTGATTCGTGTAGGAATTATACCATACTGGGAACAAAAGGACGAATTGAAAATTATGGAGACGTCGGCGAAGGAGCCGCAATTGAGGTCTGGACAAACAGGACTGATTCATACCGGTTTAACGGCGATATAACTTACCGGGGTTTAATAAAACCGGGAGGGCATGGGGGCTCAGATAATGAAATCGTACAGAGTTTCATAGATTATCTCACCGGGAAGGAAAAACCGGCTTCGACGCCACTGGCGGCCCGTTACAGCGTAGCCGCCGGATATATGGGAGCTATGTCGATACGGGCCGGCGGGCGCCCGTTTGATATTCCACGGCCGGATAGCGATCTTGCCGAATATAACGGTTTCTGAAATCTCTTTAGATTATAATCAAGGCTTTTATAATTTATCTGCCGGGAAACTTACTCTCATGCGTTGACAAGAGTATTTTCACGATATATTTTAATCGTGTTGGCAAAAACGGAAAAGCACTCTAAAGCTTCTTCTTTGAGGTATTTATTATCAGATAAAAATAATTTCAGGGATTTTTATGTTCAACTACTATAAACTGACTTTTTTCTTGGGGTTCTGCCTGCTTTTGTTCGTGCTGGTGGTTTACGGCCGGCCGGAAATGAAAAATGACGGCAGAACCGAATTGCGTATTTTATCCTGTCCGCCGCCGGGCTACGACCGGGAATTCGAGGACATGCTCCGGGAATACGAAAAACTTCATCCCGATATCCGGGTCAAACTCATCAAGGCTCCGGGCAA
>JBAYCO010000004.1:0-23196 GCA_041668685.1 Victivallaceae bacterium
CATTTTTAAAAAGCCTCTCTTTTCGAGAGCGGTACTATCCAAGCGCAACAAGTTGCGCAAAATTTCGAGCCGTCAAGAGGCTCGACCAACGCTTTCGGCCGTTGGATCACCGAGCCGTTGCATCCGGCTTTTTTCATAAAAGATTTGACAGTTCCCTTCGTAAATAAAATTTCTTCGATAATTTGTTCTGTAGATTTTTCAGTTACTTGGTTTTCATGTAGTACCAGTCCTTGTCGGCGCCGACTCCATTCAGCAGGGCAGTCTGGAGCATCCATGAAACATGCATATCCGCCCATACCAGGTTGATACCGTTATTATGCCGATTGCCGACGGGCGGATTGAGTGTGGATGAACTGTAGGCGGCTTCATAAAGCCGCGCCAGTCTGTAAGCGTAAGTACTGGTTCCATACCAATCGGCAGTATCACCGATTATTGCGGTCTCGCTGGGACGCGAAACCTTTACTGAATTTGCCCGGTGATAGCTTGCCGACGAATGGCTGTCTCGAAACCCCATGTAAGCGTAATTCCAGCCGTAGCCTCCGTCATAAAGCGAGTCTCCGGATGAATTTTCGAATGAAGGACATTTAAAGGCTCCTTCCCTGAGCTCGGCACTGCTGACATCCAAGTCTTTCCCGGAATATATATATGGTGACAATTCAAAACGCCATTGAACTGCATAATCGGGGTCAGCGGTAGCGCCGGCCCCTCCCGTATCTATTGGAAACCAGTTTTCATTATCCTGAAGATACATGGCCGTGGCGGTTCCAAACTGTTTTTGGTTGCCGACGCATTTTATGGCTTTGGCTTTTTCCCGCGCCTTATTCAATGCCGGTAACAGCATTGAAGCAAGGATAGCTATGATCACTATTCCATTGAGCTCAAAATCGCGATTTTTTATGTCTATTTATGCCTATGATGTAATTTGACGCTTTTTTGTAACCAAACATTACGTCTTAAGAAGAAATTGGTTCACAATCCAATTGCATAGCATTTATTTTTTATAAACTTACTGCGAATTTACTAGTTTCAGATTTTTCAGTTTGTGGGTGGCGCAGTATGCCAACAGGCTTACCAGTTGATAATGTTCAGATTCAGGAGCGCAACTGATCAGAAATTCGGCATCCGGCATTAAACGGGCATAACGACGCAACAGAATATTGATATTCTCACCGCTGAACGCTGAACCGTTGACCATATAGATGGTTTCTCCGTTTATCGGCGGCGGAATGTCCACCCGTACCGGGTTTTCCAGTTTCGGTTTGGTGTTGCTTGAATTTGACGAAGTCGGAAGTTGGGTTTCCAACAAAGTCATTTCAGCATAACTGCTCATGGTAACAATGAAAAAGATCAGCAGCAGAAATACCACATCCGTCATGGCTGACATGCTTTGTGATTCTTCGGTTTGTCTCACGTCAGGCATTTTCATATCAGGAGCCTCCGCCGGATTTTCCGGAAATAAGTGCGGAAATCTGGACTTTTGAATACCCTGCCTGGGCTATTGCGTCCAGTACTGCCGAAACATAACGGTGTTTGGTATGGCAGTCACCGTTGACTATTATTGAAGTGTTAGCGTTGCCTTTAGTTATCGAATACAATAGGTCACCGAGTTTGTTCGGGACGTCTTTTATGGATATGGTGTGAAAGCCAACTTTTACCGAACCGTCTGCTGACACGTTAATCATCAGGCGTTCACTGGGCAACGATTTAATTGCGATGCCTGAATTTACCTGTGGCAAGGATATTTTGGTATCGATTTGTTCGCGGTCAAAACTGGCGGTAATGACAAAGAATATGATCAGCAGGAAAATAATATCAATCATACTGGCCAGAGAAGCGCCTGAAACACCGCTCGGTCTGTTAGAAAGCTGATAATTTATTTTCATGAATCCACCATTTTCTTATTAACCGTTCCGGTTGTGAAGACACTCAAGCGAGAGTTTAAAAGCTACATTTTTTGTCTGCCGAGAAATATCAGTGAAATTTTGCTACCACGGAACTCAGTATATCCTCAGCATATTCGTTGCTTTCCTGTAATCGCTTTTCGAGTAAATTAGTACAGATAGTTGAGGCCGCAAGGGCGGGGATGGCTATTACCAGACCTGCGGCGGTAGTATAAAGCGCCTGCGATATTGAGATAGCCAATACGGAAGCTTTTTCTGGACCCATGGCCGTCCCCAGTCCCATGAAAGCAGAAACCATTCCGGTAACCGTGCCGAGCAATCCGAGCATCGGGGCAATATTCCCACACATTTGTAAAGCTCCGATCTGGCGCTGAATGGCGCGTCCTGATTTGCCAAGGGCATCGCCCGCAGATTCTACCATGACTTTCTCACCGCGATGATAGTTTTTAAAGGCTCCACACAGGACTTCGGCGATAACGGAATTGTGGCGATCACAAGCACTATAGGCGCTGTTGAGGTCACTACTGGCAATATGGTTTCGGACATTATCAAGCAACTGTTCGCTTCCAAACTTGCTTTTCCGTAAAGCCAGAATTAGGTAAACTATCAGGCTAATCGCTATAGTGCTGGTCATGAATAAGGCCAGCCAAATCAAACCGCCAAGAAAACCGCTACCGAATACTACTTCAGTGAAAAATGATCCGCCTGACTGTACAGTCTGCTTTACCGTTTCCGTTTCCTGCGCAAAAACCAACACTGATAAAAAATTGATTAAAATTGTTAAAAGCTTTTTCATTGCTTGTTCCTTAGGTTTAATGTACAAAATTTGTGATATATTAGATTAAAATTGCATTTGATTATTAAAAATTCTCCCCAAATCATTAACCTAAGTAATGTAAAGAAAGCTACATCGCATTTATCGTTTTGTCTAGCCCAAAACGGAATTTCTTTGGATAAATTGTCTTTTTAGTTTGAAAAAAATATTAACTTTTTGCTAAATTGGCATAATTTGTAATAAACTAGAAAAATGATATAGTATGAAAATCAAAAAAGGAATTTGCATGTGCAGGAATTAGAAAATAATATAACAACAGTTTGGTCCAACAAACAACTCCGATCAAAACTTATTGCTTACGGGGTATTTATATTGATTGGTTTTGGATTATTATACATGCGGCTAATTCCTTGGTTAGTTAAAGCTTATCTGGCTAAAAGTTGGCAGGCAACGCCATGTCGAGTGTTGAGTGCAAACGTAGGGGTAAAAAATAGCACTGACTCAAAAGGCAGACAATCAACATCCTATTATATTGATGTTTATTATGAATATACTTTCAAAGGCAAAAAGTACCAATCTTACATTTACGGCGTTGTTGATAGTTCGAATAGCGCATATAAAAGCAAACAACGAATAGTGGAACGCTATAGGACTCAACCCAATTCTATTTGCTATGTTAATCCGGCATACCCTGAGCAAGCTGTGCTTAATCGGGAACTCAGTGGGCTTAGTTTTTGGGCACTAACTATTTGTTCTACCCTTGCTTGGGTAGGCGGACTTATTGGAGCTTGGATAACTATACGTAATTATCGACGCAAAAAGGCATTAGCCGGGAATTATGACTATGCTAGAGTTGAAGAGCGCTTTAAACACAGCGAGTCTATTCCTCTAAAAGTAAAAAAAGGACCAATTCAACAATTTGTTGTTATTGTTTTTGCAGCAATTTTTTTTAACGGTATAACTTCAATATTTCTCGTTCAAGTTATTGAAAATTTTTCAAATGATTTGTTTGGGTGGCTGAGGATTGCTTTTATAATTCCATTTGTATTTTTTGGATTAGTTTTTATTGTCGCTGCGTGTTATGAGTTTACAAAACTTTTTGCGCCAATTCCTGAAGTGCATATAGATAAAAACATTGTCTCCAACGGAGACACTCTTAAAATATTTTGGTGCTTTATGAGTCGGTGCGTCAGTCTGGAAAATCTTGACATTGAACTGGTATGTGTCGAAAGCATCATTAAGACCAAAACATCAAAAAACAACTCTATATCACAAAATGATGTTATGACAATAAGAGTTGCGCAACTCTCTGATAACCTCTCCATGCAAACAGGAGAGGTTACTGGCAAGGTGCCTGCCGATGCGCAAGTAAGCATACTTGACGACTATCCACGCTATAACTGGTATATCCGCTTTTCTGGTAAAATTGCCAAACGTCCCAAATTCAAGTTTGACTATGAATTCGCAGTTATTCCCCCAAGACTGGAGTGATACCCTATAAGCTGAAATCAAATCCTGCAAAAACTTAATCATCGAAAATATGGATTTATTATCTATAGCATTCTACTTTGGCAAAACTGGGGACATTTTAAGCATACTCCGACAGGAAAAACATTGTGCCCAGCGCTATAAAGAATAAACCTAAAAGAATTTTACTAAATACAACGTTTTGCTTGCTCCAATCTATTAGTTTAAATTTAGAAATGCCCAGATAAAAACAGATAAATATTATGATAAGTGGAAGAACAAACATAAAATTATATAGAAATAAATAAAAAGCCCATTTCGATCCTAAGCCTAAATCTTTCGTTAAAAAAACTAGAGTCGGCAAATAAACTTGACCAGTGCACACTCCTTCAAATATTGTTACAAAAATACTGGTAAAAAATATTCCCGGAATTAAAAAACGATATTTAATTCCTTTGCGTATTATAGAATGGATTCTATTTTGAAGTTTTGCTGGAAGTTTAAGTCTTACTTTTTTAGAATTTTTTGTTTTGTGAAAATTCCATGCATCTGCAAAAGACATAATAGCAAAAAATAAAAGTATAGTTATTATTCCAATATTTAGAAAATATTTGTATGAATTTATTTGTAAAAGGCAAGCTAAAAGGTGTATGATACCAAAACCAATTGCATAATAAGTCAAGAAACATCCTATGCAATAAACTGTTCCTAAAATTAGAAGTTTATTATTCTTAACCCTAGATACAGACAAAAAGCTTAAAAAGAGAATTAAAGTTGAAAACACACATGGGTTAATTCCATCAATTAGACCAGCAATTAAAACAGTATATAAAGAAATATCCTCTGACGCTTCAAAAATCACTTTTTTTGTGTTTGAATTTAACATTTCCTTTTCATTTGTAGTTGATAATAAGCTTACTGATTTCAATTGCTTAAGCAAATCTGTCTCTATATTTTCTCCTGCTAATAACGTTTTTTGATTTATAACTATATAAGCAGATTCATTGCTTTTATCCTTAAATTGCTCTAGTCTGCTTAGCAATTTAAGGAAATTTTGCTCTTCGGAAGTATCATAATATTTAATATCTATTTTAAATTCTTCTTGAGCCTTGTGGAGTACACCATCTTTGATTCGTTTACATAAACTACAACCTTTTTGATGATAAAATTCCAGTTGGACAACATTTTCCTCATTGGCCAATATTGACAAACTGAAGGACAAAATTACAAATAACCCAAAAAAGAGTATTACGACTTTCATTTTTTTAAGAAAACAACCTTTTCATTTAGTTTCAAGACATTAGCAAAGTTAATGCCAATCCAATCAACATATTCTTTGCTTTTTTCCGGCAGAAAATTAAGTTTTAATATTAATTCAGCTTCAAATCTTCCCTTTTTATGCTGGATAAAACGATATTTTTCTAGTGCAAAATATTGGGATATTATTTTTGCTGACTTCGCAACACAGGCAGTGTCATAGTTATTTCTCCCATATATCCTGATATATAAATATTCTGCTTGGGTAGGTTTCAAATTTTCTGTGATTTTTTCAAATTCAGGTTTGTATTGCCACCGCTTATAGATATCATACTCTCTCTTTACTTTTCCAGAAATAATCAATTTTTGCTGACGAAATTTCTTGTTTCTTTCTGTAATCCACAATGTTTTACTAAAATTACCCGGATTCGCTTGAAATGCGGAAAAATCCAAAAAACAACTTTCTCCTGGTTGTAATATGTCCTTACTTGGCTTTACTTTACTACAAGAAGAACAACTTGAGTACATTTTTAATTCATACGCTTCTATACCGGTATTCGTTATTTTTTCTCGGATATGAAAAATCTTGCCATGACTTATGTAAGGCAAATTTATTCGGTATGAAGATACTAAAAGAGTCCCTTTTTGCCGAATCCTGTTTACGGCTGATTTTTTTAAAAGAGCATCTTTGGGTGATTGTAATTTGCTTTTCTTTTCAGAAGCTTTATCCTTGTTTAATGGGAAAATAATATATGGCAAATTAAAAAACGAATTATTAACCTTTAACCTTAAAAAACCTTTATATGTGTCTTCGTGGTAAGATTTGGGGAGAATTAATGAAACCCAATAAGTATTATCTTTTGAGGACAATTTAAATAACGAATTTTTGGAATCAATTAGATCAATTTTATCGTCAAGTGAATTTTTATTGATTATTTTGACAGAATATTTCTTGTTGAATTCCACACCATTAAAAACCAACTGGCTCGGCTTAATCTTAACATTAATTTTATCGCAACATGGAATAACAACTTTAGAGACTTTGGGATGGTCAATTGTTATGTTAATTTGGGGAACTGCAACAGGTATAATTTTATCTTCTATTTTGATTTTAATAGAATGTTTTGCAGATTTTTTCTTACAGAATATTGCTTTCAGTTTACCGAAATTTGAACTTACATCAAGGATATCAAAGGTTGCCTCATCTACAGACTGTAGGTCAATCGTTTGGAAGTTTTTCCGATTACCCTTTGTAAAATATATTTTACTAGGGGAAGATAAAATGCGCTCTTTGACTATAGATGTTAAGACAACATCTTTCCTTTGTGGCAATTTATTATTTTTTAATTTATAGTGAAAAAAAAGCTTATATTTATACTTGCCGGCACGTTGGGGTACATTATACTTAAAGTTAAAATAATTTTTATTTGACAATTTGCTTTCATTTACCAAACTTATGCAAGGACACGAAAAATCAATTGCAATAATTTCTTGTTTGCCAGCGCCAAAGATGGAGTTTTTAGGTAAATTAAAATATAAAATTTCACCTGTAAAAGCATCTTGTATTGCCTGTTTGTCCAGTGAAAAACACTGTGGAATTATTAGAAATGACAATATTATTATAAACAACTTTACCAAACTTCTATTTATCCCCATAGACCACATTTATTAATGAATTAATAGAGTTTTTCAGTAAATAGTCGAAAATAGTAGAGCGTCCAATATTTGTAAATTTCAGTTCACCAGATACATCAACAATATAGTCATATCCAACAAATTGTTTTTTGGAATTTTTGTACTTATAAAATACAAGCCAAAAAGGTTCTGCATTAATAATAAAAGTTATGATTTTAGGATTCTCAAGTTGATATTTTCGAAAATATTCATACTGCGAAGGCATTCTCTTGTAACCATCCATGGTTTTTTTCGCACTATTGCCAGTACATAGCTTAGAATATTCGTCCGGTTTGTTAGATGATTTTAGCGCAGTATAAAATTGCTTGTATAATGTCAATATTTTATCTTTGGGGTTGCTTATATTGCTGATATCAATGTCGTTGTATTGTTTACCTTTAAAATGAATGGTAACGCAATTATTACCTACGTTGTCTTTCAGAAGAAGGCTATAGGGGTAATTTATTTTTGGGGTAGTTTTAGAATTACCGGAAATAAATAGCTTCCATATCATTAGCAAACTATAGCTTTGCTTTTTCATAAAACGAAACTTTCCATCAGTTTTTTTTATGCATGATCCTCCCAATAGAGGAGCAGAGCCATTAGCAGTAGGTTTTGCTCCCCATATAAAGTTTATAAAAGAGTCTCCACTAGAAGATTTACCTTTAAAGGCTTCAATTACGTTAATTGGTCCAACTTTTTCCATTCGTTTTATATTTGCATGAATATGTTTAAAACTTGTAGGACTAAAGCTCTCGTTAGGAGCCAAAAAAGGACGCATTAAACTTGGCTCATTTTTTTTGACAGAGTCCCAAAAAATATTTAAAACATTGAAAAAAGGAGCAATGTTCTTGTCAGTATGCCTCACTAAAGTATATTCAAACACAATGTTCGTTTTTTCCTCTCTTTCTCTATCCGCAGACATAGGCAGATGAAACTGTCTTATAGTTTGGCCATGTATTAATCCGTTTACGAAAAAAACTAAAACTAAAAATAATAGTTTCATAAATAAAACCTCATTAAATTATCTGAATCCGAGCAAATTTTATCGAATTTACTTTGGTTAATAATTGAATCTTGCTTTCATCCCTATACTTCTACTTTCTAAAATATTTCATCTTCATTATGTTAGATTTAGATGATATTGAGTACTTATTTTTGCTGTTTTTTTTAACAGAAAATTCCAAGCTTAAACATAGCTATCTTTCTGGCAATCTACTTGTCGTTATATTTATAAGTTTATTGCAACTGCTTGATATAAATATAGGAATTCTATAGTACGTTACACTCATCCCAGAGGGTCAAGCTTGGACTTGTATATGACCCAATTCCAGTCACTACAACTTTTACAGCAACTTCTCCTTTTTGCAATTTTGCAACGCCAGACCACCCTGGTGTTTCGCAACCATCTGTTTTATGCGTAAAACCAATTTCAACACCAGTAGATAAAGTTAAGGTGGCAGTTACTTCTGCACAATCACTAAAGCCAATGGTTTGTAAACAGGCTGTCGACTGGATACCGCCATTTAAAGATGGATCCCAGCCTGAAGAAAAAGTTGATTTTAAACATATGTCTTGATTGCATTGATTAGTAATCTTTTCTTGCGATACACCAACTGATATTGCACCCGGGTTTATCCAAACACCAATAGTAGCTTCAAAAGCTAAGTAAAAAGATCCATTTGTATCTCCTACTTCAAATCCATATGCCCCGGTTGGTAAGCCAGGTATAGGAATCGGAATTGGGTTACTAGAAAGGTTTTTGCCTACTGAGAAAGATTTTATATCTTTAAATTCTTTCATTTCTGTTCCATTATCACAACAATAAACTCTTGATGTCCTAGAGGCGGTGGCTGAACCTGTATCTAGATTAATATTAATCCCAGGTATATAGTTTATGAGGGTATTTACCTTTTGTATTCCAGCAGTGGGAATATCTATACTGATGGTGCCAGTGTCGTTTCCCCATTCACTACCATGTTGGCATATTGTGAATGATGCAGTATCACTGGCTGTACCTCCGACCTTTGTTGCAGTCACAGAATATGTTCCATTTGCAACACTCCAAGTGTTGGTAAATATAGTATCTAATCCTTCAATTACAACGCAATCGGAATCGCTTTCAGAGTATGACCCCATAGACCAATTTGCATTATCGCTAGCGTCAATATGGACAATAGGAGCTCCTCCAACAACAACTTGTTCTTTGGGGCTTACATAAAAAGGTGCAACAGCATTGGCGCTTGCGCTCCATGTTGGTTGAGTACCACCACTACCACCACTTCCAATGAGTTTGCCATTCATAGACATTGCAACATCTGATGTTGGAAGTTCTGTAAGTCCATACGCAATTGTTCCTGAAAAAGAGCCACTAATGCTTATCCTTGAAGGAGAGCCTGTGGTTACGCCCGCCCTAGTATCAAAAGAATACCCAGAGGCTCCTAACTTACTTATACTTACACTTAAAGTGTATGAGACTCCCCCACTACCCACCGGACATTCAATGTCACCTTGATTGTAACTGAAATGTGTAGCATTACATAGTACTGGCAAAAATGCTAACAATAATAACATCGTCCATTTTTTACTTGTTTTTTTCATTTTCCGTCTCCCTTTTTTGTTTTTTTGTTTATGTTTGAATATAAAAATTTTGAATATATATCATCTTTAAGTTTTAACTGTTGATAAATTTGTCTTGCTTTACCTAACTGATTCAAGGACAAATAACATACCCCTTGTTTAAACTTTGATGCACGGTAATATTTGCCGTTCGGAAATAATTTGCAATATTCAATGAAGAATGGTAGTGCCACCTTTTCCATGCCATTACGGCTGGATTGTAAATATCCGCTTTCCATCAAAGCTTTTCCGTAAATAGGTCTTTTCTTTAATTTTTTGTTTTTTAGTATCCAAGAATAATATTGTGCTATTTGCTTGCGATCACAATTAGCAGAACGTGATGTCATGGCTGTACTTTTCCCAATCAAACACACTGCTTTTACATAATCATTGTCAGTTTCCTTATAAATTTTATTGAAAAATGCAATAGCATCATCATATTTTGCAATTAATATTAAGTATTCTGCATATTGTATTTTTAAGAGAGTATTTTTATTGTTGATACCATCTTTTTCTTCAGGCCAAAATGCCATTGCTTTCAAACGACAAGACTTTATTAGTCGCTTATGAACAGTTACAGGCAAGCGCGGATCAATAATAGCAGTCTCTGGAGAATATCCTTTTATTAACTCCCAATATTGTTTTGCGACATCATATTTTTGGTTAGAGAAGGCAACTAAACCTAAAACAAATACACAATTTTTCTCTTTATCCGAAACATACCACGGGGGAGAACTGGCAGTATTATACAGCCGTAATGGGTCTTCCTCGTGATAGACCGTGCGCTTCCATTTGTCAAGTGTGGTGGGTTTCTGCGTTGCCTTGATTTGAGTTTTTAGGTCATTTGACATCGGAGCGTAGAGGCTCATAGCATCGCGGCTTTCCCTTGCCCTCTTGAACCAGTTGAAGGCCTGTGAATAATACTTTTCAGCATCCTTGGCGTTCCATTCCTTTTCGAGTGAAATCTTACCCAGGAGCATCATGGCTTCGCCTCGATATAGCCCTTCGGGATTGGATTTGATGAATTTTTCCAAATGGTCTTTGGTGTCTTTTATCGCTTTTTTCTGATCTTCCGCCGGATTGTTCAGGAGCAGTTGACCTTTCAGATAAGCCGCCGCCGCCGCGAACTGGCTCTGCGGGTCGGTTTCGGCTATCTCATCACACAGCTTTATCGCCTCATTGAAATAGCGCGGGGATTTAGAATGCTTGACGATTTTCTGTAAACGCCGGAGTTTTACGTAGGAAGCGTAGGTTGCGCCGAATTTTTTAGTTAACTGTGCTTCCTCTATTTTCAGCGCCAGGTAAGCCGCACGACCGCGCAGTGTCCGCCAGGCTTCCTGCGTATCCGGGGTTTTGCTGCCCTGGCCAATGGCGCCGCCCGCGGCGGCACTGACGTGTTTGCGGAGTATCGCATTGACGTTTTTCAAATAAGCCCGGGCGCGTTCACTTTCGTTGAGGTCGAGCAGGATTTCGGCGTATTTCAGGCAACTGAAAGCGCGTTCATAATCGTGT
The DNA here is from genome assembly GCA_041668685.1 of Victivallaceae bacterium. Lineage (GTDB taxonomy): Bacteria > Verrucomicrobiota > Lentisphaeria > Victivallales > Victivallaceae > JAHOYW01. The sequence continues at coordinate 11,206 of JBAYCO010000004.1, forward strand.
TTGCGTCTTTCCGCCCAGTTGAGAAGTTGCAATGAGCCGGGTATATCTTTCTGTAAAGCCTTAATATGGGCATTTTCAAGTAAACAGCGTAAATATGGAATAGCAACCTTTGCAGGTAAACTATCAAATCCTGATGGAGAGGAAAAGTCTTTCAAAAGCTTCTCGGCTTTTTTTAGATACCCTTCACGCCGGTAATATGCCGCAAGCTGTGCCGTGGCCGTATAGGCAACAGCCTTGTCTTTATCTTTAATAAGTTTTTCAAGTGAATTTATATTTATCGCAGAATCATCACCAGCAAGCAAAGCGGAACTTAAAAAAATAAAACAGACCGTCCCTATTAATACGCGTCTAACAAACATCAATTCCCCTTTCATTTCAAAATAATTTTAATGTAGCTTAAGCGTCCCGCTTGAAAATATTCTTAATTATGTGTGCTACATTATTTTTAGTATTAGAAGTACTTTATGCACTTCCCCTCTTTGGGATACTTCACAGAAGTATAACAAAGATTCAGACAAATACAAATAAATAAAGAAAAAATTTTAGAAAAAATCAAGAAAAATACATTTAAGAGTCTGAAATCCAGTAGTTTTAATAACAAAAATATGTAATTGTTTACTCATCAACAATAAAAAATTGCTATAATGTGCAATAAATGCTTGCTTATTAAATATGAAGTCTCTTGAATAAATGTCGGAGTCTCTGTCATTTTCTATGAAAAAAATGAATTTTTAAAAATAGCAGAAAAGCGCAAAGAAGATATTGTGTTACGATGTCTAATCTATTAAAAGAAGATATAAAAATGAATTTAAATATGTATTCGTTAACAATTCATCACGGAGTCGAAAATGCCTAAAGAAAAACTGGATAAAATACTGAAAGATTATGACAATCATCTTATGTCTAAGGAGTTTTCATCAACTGCCAGACGAAAAGAAATATTTTTTAATGCTGCTAGGAAAAACGACGAAATACAATTTCAAAAATATCGGAATAAACCAATTCTGTTATTGACTGTCGGAGGAATAATAATTGCTATCGTGATAGCAGTTATTTGCATTATTATTGTGACAGGTTGAGTTTTAATTCTAATTTTTAAACGACGAATCTACTGCAGATCTTTTTGCTTTTTTATTTGCAGAACCCGTATTTTGGTAATACGGTAAAAGGCTTTTTGGGAGAATATTCAATCAAGAATGGGAAAACAGTTGAAAAAGAAAAGATTTCCGATAGAAATAGTCATAGCGCTGTCCATAAACGCAGTGATAATATTGCTGCTGTTAAGGATATCTTTTACCCCGCCACCCCCGCCGCCGGTAAATGTCGAGGTTGACATCAGCGATTTCAAGCTTCCCAAACCGGAAATAATTCCGCCCCTGAAACAGGAACCGGAAAAAACTTCAACTAAAAAAATAAGCGCAGCGGAAGCCGGCGCGAATAAAGCCGCTGCCGATAAAGCGCTGGTAAATGCGGCAATGAATGACGTTGTCCCGCAGGATATCAGTGAAGCCATCAGCAATAACCAGAGTATTGCCCAAAAAACCGAAGAAGTAGAGAATATCGTGCGGGATATAAAGCTCTGGAATAACCTGAAATCCTTTAAGTCAAGCAGGGGGAACAGTTCTCTTCCCGCCGGATTGCAAACCGGGGCATCCTTCAAGTCGCGCGGCGATCCCAATTCCCGCAATCGCCTGTTGAAACGTTACGGCGGCGGAGCCAAATCCGAGGATGCGGTCGCCAAAGCTTTGAAGTATCTGGCTGAAAAGCAAAACCCGGACGGCAGTTGGGGCGGCAAGCAAAGCTTCAGTACCGGGGACGCCGCCGCTTTGAGTTCGTTAACGCTATTGGCGTTTCTGGCGCACGGGGAAAATTTCAATTCCAGGCAATACGGAGAAAAAGTCAATAAGGGAGCCGATTTTCTTTGCCAACTGGCGGATATGCCGGATATTGAGTTTGCCGGAAAGGGGTTTGGACACGCTATTTTAACTTACGCTCTGGCGGAAACCTACGCTTTAAGCGGCAGCTTAACTTTAAGACGAAAATTAGAAAACCGTTTACGGGCGATTATTGAACGCCAGAATAAATTCGGGAGTTTTAATCTCAATTACGACAATTCTCCCTGTCCGGCTCCCAGTTCGGATGAAGAGGCCGCCAAAGTCCAGACGGTGGTCGGAGAACCGCTTTGCGACCTGTCGCTGTTAGGCTGGCATATCCAGGCGATGACTGCCGCGAAAAACGCCGGGGTAAAAGTCGAAGGCCTGGATAAAGCATTGCAGTTGACCCTCGAAGCGTTAGTAAAAATACATCAAGCGGAAAGGGGCGGCTTCAGCCAAGGCATAAATATGAAGCGTTTTACCTATGATCCCAATTTGAGTGCCGTGGGATTACTGGGAACGCAACTGCTCAACGCCGGAAGCAGTTCACCGTCACGCCGGGCGGAGAGGATATTGAAAAATCATGGTCATATGTCTCTGCCCCGCTGGAATAAAGGGAAAATTTTTCCGCTTTATCGCTGGTATTATCAGACGCAGGCGCTTTTTCAGGCGGAAAGAGGCCGAGGCAAGGTATGGAAAGAATGGAACGAAAATTTGAAAAAGGAACTGCTGAAACATCAGAAACCTGACGGCAGTTGGCACGTTCCCGGCGGCGATAAAAGCTTCCTGCTCAAAGATAAAGATGATTTAACGCTTTACGGTACCAGTTTATGCGCCCTAATGCTGCAGGTATATTACCGTTACCTGCCAAGCTACAGTATTGCGGAAAGCGCCGGGTTCAGGAATACTGCGGCTGATGAACTTGATTTGGGCAAAATGGGGTTGATTACCATGCTTCCAGGTGGAGCCGACCCCTTGGCAAGCATAATTCTCGGAATGGGGCCGACCGATATGCAATCGGTGGATTTCGGTGTTTTCGACGGGAAACCGGCTTCTTCCAATGTTCCCCATGTCAAAGACGAATTTAAGGTTTACAGTAGTTTTGCCTCTACCGTTCCTGTTCGCAAGGTGGGAGAATGGCCCCAACTCCTTCAGCCGAACCAGCGGATAACTTTGTTTCTGGATGATATAACGCCGGAGAATTTTAAAGGCCATTTGCGGCTCCAATTAGCGTTGGTAGGAACTCAGAAAGCCGCTTTTGCTTCGGAGATGAGCATGGAAGCGGTAATCAACGGCAAGCGCCTTTATAACAGCAAACTGCTGCGGGACAAAAATCTGGTCGAGCTGATTATTCCATCTGGACATCTGCAAACTTTTGGTAATATCCTGCAAATCCGTAATAACGGTTCAGCGCCTCTGGCATTTGACGCGGCCAGGCTATCCGCGATTTCTAAAGTTGGGGAGCCGGTTTATCTCGCAGCGGAAGACTTCGATAAAATACCGGAATATATCCGGGATTTGTTTACCGTTGGAGTGTGTACTGCCACCGCCCAAATTTCGCTTAAAGAAATAGCCAAGCAGCTTAACCTTATCAGAGCTTCCCAGGCAAAAACCATATTAAAAATTCAAAAAATCCCCCCTGAAAGCTTTGAAAAAATAGTTGACAAGTTTTCTGGAGAAGTCAATTTCTGGGAGCTGGAAAACTCTCAGCAAGCGAAAATAGTGCGCAAAGTTAATCCGAAAGCACGGATAATCTTGCAATATACAGGCTCTGAGAAAGATGCGATAAGTTTCCAACAATCGTCATACGTTGATAGCCGCCAAGTTCTTCCGAGTGTGTCAAGTATCGGCAAATATTCTCCAAACGGGGACTATTGGGGGCGTTGGAGTTCTCGTGGTACTGAATTCATGGGAGCTAATTTCCAAAAACATTATTTACGTCAGGCCGGACGCCAGATTATAGAATGGATCGCTTCCGGGGGAACAGCGGTAATTCTGAGTAAAGTCATTGATGGCGGTAAGTTTTATGACTCTATTTTCAAAACGGAACTGCCTGCGTTCTGCGCGCTCCGTCAGGTTGCAAAACTTTTTGAAGGCAGTCCGCGGAAATTGCCGGCAAGTCTTTATCCAAAATACGGTGAAGAACCGCTTTTGGCGGCGAATATTTCAGCGGTATATAACGCTCCGGGAGTCGCAACCGCTGTTGTGGCGAAACGCTTTCCCATACCGGAAGAAACCGAAATACAAGTTCTGATACCATGGAGCGGGACTACCGCGCTCCGGATTGAAAAAGGCTTTATCCCGAAAAATCATCCGTTTGCGGGAAGTGGAACGCCCTTAACAGTTACAAACAAAACACTAGAAATAAAAGACAATACCTTTAAGTATTCGGGAGTGCTTCCTGAAATGACGGTGTTTCGGCTGGTGCGGAAAGGCAGTAAAGAAGATCTGAAATCCACAAAAGCCGTTTATTATGCCCCACCGGAACCGGAATTTGACCTTCATGCTGCCAAAATGCAAAATCCTGAATTAGATACTAAATTGAGACACGTGGCATACCGTAACCCTAATACATTTATTGCGTCATTTGGACCTAATGTCAGTTTCCAGCGGATGCCGGCGACGGCGGAAGAAAATAAATTCAAACCGGCAGAATCCCAGAGCGTTGAAGTAACTTTTTCATTGAATGCGAATAACAAACGTCACGACAGTGTTTATCTGCAACTGGGTAAAGGCGAAGCCAAAGCGGAATTTATGAGTTTTACAGTTTATGCCAGAATCCATTCGAAACGGAGAAGTTCAAGCTATCACAGTATCCCATTCTGTTTTGCTTTTTCAGGTAAATGTTTTAAAACCTATATACCTGTAAATAAATGGCGGCGGATCGTATTGAATTTTAACGATGAAATTAAAGCTCCGAATTGGAAGTCGTTGCGTTTGCTCGAACCGGGAAGAATTGTCAATAACAAGATAACCGCTGTTTCTTACGAATTAAATGATATTGCCGTTTATACAAAAACCCCCAAGCCAGTTTCCCAACTTTCAAAGGCCAAAACTGTATCATCTAAAACTCAAGCAGAATTACAAAAAATAAAATCCAAAAAACAGAATAAAAAAAAGAAATGAAAAAAATAGCTTTTATTTTTATATTGCTAAATCGTTTCCTGATAGTGTTAGCTCAGGATTCAATATTTATACTTGATGAATCCCAAAACCTGGAAGAGCGGATAAAGGTTTTGGAAAAAATGCCCGCGGGAGATGATCGGAACCGGAGTTGCTTTAAGCTGGCTCAACAATGTTTTCAGCGGGGTCAATACGAATTCACGGAAAAACTTCTTAACGAATTTATTTCTTCGGCGCAGAACAATAAGGAAAACAGCAAATACCGTCTGGAAGCCATTGCCATGCTCGAATATCTAATGCGCTACGGGCCTAAAAGCATTGAGAAAACCTTGAAAGAAGCTCTGAAATTACAAAACAGCAAGGCACCTCTTAATAAGATACTAAACTCCTGTATGGTGCTGATCGGAAGGGCGCGGGACTGGAAGAAACGTTCCGTTCCGCAGTGGAGCGAACTGGCTGATATAATTTTAAAAATCCTTGATAAAATAAATGACGACGGTAAGAGTATTATAGCGTCGCAAGTTACCTTGTTGAAAGTAAAAGTTTATGAGTTGCAGGGCAATGAGCAACAGGCTGAGAAAATACTTAAGGAGTGCATTGAACACTACTATCCCCGATTATTGGGGAGATTTTACCGCTTTCCGGGGAATGACATGTCACCAAGAAGGTTGCTTGTCGCACTGGGTAAACAATATGCTACTCAAGCCGAGCGGGCCAGGCAGAAGCTGGAGAAAAAACAACTTTACGGTAAAGCGGCCGGATGCTTTATAAAAGCGGTAAAGGGCTTAAAGGCTACCCATCTTGAAGTCATAAATGTCAGGGATGATGCCCTTAAATGCCAGGAAGCACTTCGACTTTTAGGTTACAAATTGCGCCTGCCTCAAAATCTACAGACAAATGTACATTCCGGAGGTCTGCTGGAAAAAATGATTGAGGAAAAACGTTATAAGGCAGCGCAAAAAGCTATTGAAATCCAGCTTAAGAAAACTAAGAAAAAGCCGGAAGTGAATCTTTTGCGCCTCTACGCCAAAAGCCTGGCGGGAAACAATATGTACGCCAAAGCCCTTGAAGCTTTTCAACAGGCGGCAAAGTTAAAACCGGAAGATGAAACGCTACGAAAGGATATTCTGGAAAGCGCAAACAGTTTCCACAAACGGGGAGTAAGCTCCGAGGCTCGTAAATTATACGCCTTGTTCATTAAAATCGCTCCAGACCATCCCGATGCGGAACAGGCTTTGTTCCAGTGCGCCAATCTCTCCATGCACCTGAAAGAATATGATGAAGCGAGCAAATATTTCATGCTTTGTGCGGAGAAAACAGCTAAAGTTCAATTGAAAGCAAAAGCTTTATTTAACGCCGCCCAAAGTGAATATCAACTGAAAAAATATGATTCCGTCTTAAAAATAATCGCCAGTGCGGAAGGTTTTGAAAAATCATTGCCGCCAACCCTGGTTCGGGATTTTACTCTCCTTAGAGCACAGGCATTGCTGAAACTGGCGCAAGCTCATATGCCCCCTAAAAATATCGAATTAAGCAACCAGTCCCTAACCGAGTTCCAGAAACTCATCAAGCTTGATAATATGCCGCCGGAAATCAAGGAAAAAGTTATCCTTATGGCAAGTTTTGCCGCAATTACCGCTCAAAAATCCAACACCGCAATGAGCCTGCTGGAAGAGTATCTGTTCAGCCACATACAGGAAACAAGTGCGTTGCAGATAGCGAACCGTTTATTGGAGCTTTATTTCCAGCACAAGAAATATAATTCTATTGAAATACTCGCAAAAAAAATAATGAACAGTTATCCTGCCCCCAAAGAAAGACGGGAGTTCGTGTTGAATATAGGCAAAACCTTTGTTGAGAAATTACTGCCGGAAAAAACTTTGATTGTTTATACCAATTTCATACAGAGGAATAAATTTGACGAGAATTTTTTATTGAGAATTTCAAAAATCCTTCTACAGAAGGAATTTGACAAGATTCGTTCCCAAGCGGATAATTTACTAACCAGAATTTTCACAGAAAACCTGCCGATAGCTCCTGCCGCTCCATTGTCAGGGGAAGTCTATTATCAATTGGCAAACGCGTATTTCCGGCAGGAAGACGATAAGGCGTCTTTAGAGTTGATAAATGCCATGCTGGCGCAGAAAAAAGTGTACTGTTATTTTGAGGTAAAAACCCTGCATGCCAAAATGATGAGTAAGCAGAAGAAATATGGCTCAGCGATAAAGGACTGTCAGGAAATGCTTCTCGCCGAACCTCCTCCTGAACTGCGTAAGGAGTTAATATTGTATTTAGCTGATTCGTACAGCCATTCGGGCGATGATAAAAAGGCGATTGCCACAGCTTGGACAATTGTACCGTTAGCTCCAAAGAAATTTTCTGATGACGAGGAAGCAAAGATCAAAAAGACTTTAAAGTTGATTTATTCCTGCAGCCAAAAAATAAGTTCAAAGACAGATCAAAAAGAAGCATCCGAGATTTATAAAAGTTTGTTTCCCAACAACGTAATTTCAGAATAAAAAATCAGATTTTACATAATCGGAAACATATGTGATTTTAAAATTAGGTTGTCGACTTAAACAAGGTCAAAGTTTTTGGATCATAACTGATTATCTCACCTACGTTTCCGCATTTATTTTTCATTTGTTGGCTTTTATATTGGTAAGCAAAATTGCACAGGTAGCGAATTCACGTTGAACCATCATTTCCGGAATTTTGCTGGCGAATATTTCTCTTTGTTGCGACAGGCTGAATTCCGGGCAGTAAAAAGCCAAATATCTGCCGTCGGGTAAATGCACTACCAGATTACCATGGGTCATACGGACATAAAAACGTTCAGTTGTATCGGTAGATGCTCTTTCCAGAACATGAATAGCGGCAGTTTTTACTTTAATCACTGATTACCTCCCGAAGTTGATAGGGTAGCAGCATTTTGAAGTTGTACCATTCCCTGATCGATTGCGGTGGCGGGAATGGCACGGCACCAGAAATACGGTTGGGTTTTGTTGAGATATCTTATGACGCCATGAGCTTCAGATTCTACAACAATAGCATTGGCCATAAGTTCCTTTTTTACCAGCTTCAGCTCTTGCGAGCTATGGAAAACGAAGTTATTCCCGTTCCAAACTTCCATTACTTTTACATCCGTCATAATATTTCTCCCACCAATGATAAATTTGCCCGTTTCAGGGCAAAATTAACTCCTCAATAATTTCCTGTTTAGCACAGATTTTTTTGAATAAATATAACTGTAAAAAATCTGAAATATCATCTAATTTTACACACAAAGAAAATTAAGAAACTTGCTTATCAAAAAACAATTCCCTTTTTATGCCCTCTTTTTCGGCTTCTTTGAAAATAAGTTCCTGTACCACCGAACATTGAGACGTCGTTTCTCCCCTGCGACGGCGCGCCTTCACTATTTCCTTGAGGATTTTAAGCGGAACAGAATAAATCAAGACGCTTTGTTTTGCCATTGGAAACCCCCATTGTTGCATTTTGCGTTTCTTAAATATGCTTTATTATCTTATAATGTCAATTAATGAAAAATTCAAGAACTGTTTATGACTTTTTTCTTTCAATTTTTCTTTTAGAGTTATTTTAATAGAAAATAAGGAGCATATTTATAATGAGTCGCCAGATAGATAAAACTTTTAAAAGTGCGTTACGGGACGCCATTTATCAGATCGGAACTCAAAAAGGGTTGGCCGATGCAGCCGGAATTCCCAGAGCAAACATCGGGAAATATCTATCGGGACAAATTCAAGTAATGCGTGAACGCACTTATCAGAAATTATTACCCTTTCTCGACTTAAATAAATTTTCTTTAGAAGATAAAGGTCCACTGGAGCTAATATACAAAAGTCGCCACACCAAACCTCTGGTAGAAATCTTTGAACAATTGGATAATGACAATCAACGTCAAGTTGTCGGCTTTGCGGAAAATGTACTGAAAGAGCAAGATAGAGAACGCGGGGCAGAGTTTACCCCTGAAGAGTCGAAACATTTTGCAGCCATAGGCGTTACTTGTAAATATGGAATGGAATTTTCGATTACCTTAAGCAGTCTGTGCTGGATATACAATGTATTTTTGTTCGGCAAATTGTCCAGCCGGATATTATCAAACAGTAATTTGAAGGAAATGCTTAAAATCAGTCTGCCGGCCAACAACTGCCGGGAGTTACGTCTTAAGCTATTTACCATTGACGTTTATGACGACAAGCCCTATGACATACTTGTTATGTATCTGAACGGCAGTCCTCCTAAATTTCCAACTTCATATTTCTGCAATAACAAGATTTGCAAAATATTTACCTTATCCGCAAATGTCAACACTGTTTTTGGTCTGCCGGATGAGTCGGTTTTTGATTTGCATTTTTCAGAACAAGAATATGAAGATTTGAAAAAGGGAAAAACCTTAAAGATACCTTGTCCTGTTTGAATTTATGTATCTGCTTCCTTATCTTAAAGAATCTGCCTTTAACCATTTGAAATATTACACAATATGGTTTATGAGGCGTTTGACTGTGAAGATTTATATCGTTTTATGGTCAGTGAAATAGCCTCGGAGCGGTGGCGGCACGAAGTCGAGATTATGGAGATTTTGCCGGTTGAAGCTGGCGTAAAGTATCTGCCGGTTATAAAAATTAATGATAAATCTCCGGAATAGTACCCGGAATAGTACCCGGAATATGATGAGAACGAATTGTAAAATTTAATTAAAGGAATAGTTTTTATGTTGTTAAAGAACAAAAAGGAAAAGGCAAAAACTGAAGCACAAAAGGAAATTGAATGCAACCACAACGCTGTAGAACCGTTTAGCAACATTTCAATGAAAAAAATAGTGGATTTGCATAAATTCATCGAGAAATTTTTGGATTTGGATAGCGAATACAGCAACTTTGGAGATGAGGACGAATCTAAAATTTTCGAATTAATTGGAAAAAGTTATGAAATATGTACAACAGCACTGGATATTTCCCAGGCAAGCGGAACATATGAAAAGTCAATCGAAAAACTCAGTTCATTATCTTGGGATGGAGTTAACTTAACCACACGAATGGGGGCGAAGCTTATGCTTATTAGAGCTTTACGGATAAAGTTTTCACTCCCATCTGATAAGGAAAGTGTAATACAGGCGGTAAAGGATATTTGGACTTCCGAGGAATTAAAGTGCTTTTACGAAAAGATGGATCTAAACGGTATTGAGGTGTAAAGATTGAAGTGTAAAGGTTGTTTTACCGCACCTCTTTTTGCTCTTTTAAGTTTGGAATAGGCTTTTGAGTTTGGTAATGGAAAGCCAGCCTTGTTGTGGCTGATAACAGGTTATTACCCGGAGACAACTCAGCTTATATGGTTATCCGTCTAAATCTTTGAGCATTTCGATCAGCATGGGTTTCTGTTTCCTTACTTCAAACCAGAAGCCACCTGAAACCAGTGCCCATCCGAATACCAGCATACCGATAAGAATAAATATTGTTGGAAATAATGATGTCTTACCACTTAATACACCTAAGAAGAAGATAAAACCAAATAATCCAACGCCGCCAAACCAGACGCACATAAAAGCAATGACAAATCCATGCGGTCTCATCTTAATTATTACCTCAGTTCCAGAAGCTTTAGGTCGGAATTTTCCAAAAATAACAGGAAGAAAAGAATTCCGATAATGAATTATGCGCCTGATCTCGAAACCTTCCTGAGAGATATTTCCCTCGAAAGTAGTGTGGTTGGACGAGAAACGAAATAGTTTCCTGGGTTCGATTTTTGCTTTAAGTAATCCAATAATAGCTTCGGGAGTCATCATCGTTGCAATCTTGAATCTGTCGTATGGAAAAATTTTCATGGATCATAAGCCTTCAGTATTTATATGCTTGCAAGTCATAGCCCCAACAATTCCTCCAACTACAGAAAGGACACAGGTTAGTAGTTGCATTTATTACATCCTCCCACCGACATTGGTACCCTTCAGCCCGTTTTCAGCATGAGTTCTAATTTCATGCCATTCATGCCTGCTGAGTTTTAGTAATGCCTTTCTACATTTAGCTTGATCCTCCGAACTGATTTGGGGATTGGCAATGATTTTTGACAATGCAAAGGCTACAGCGCGGAGAATATATTTGTCCTTTGATTCGTTAACCAGATAGATTAATGAAGGCAAGGCTTTAGGGGTAGCTAAGTGTCCGGCACTCCATGCGGCATCACGAACCACAATTGGCTCAGAGTCTTTGAGTTTTTCAACGATCAGGTTTTCCCCGACAGTCCTGTCGATGTTCATAAATGCATAAATTGCCGCAATGCGCACACCTGGGAAGTCATCGTTTATTGCCTCTTTGATAACAGGAATAGAGCTTTTCTTTCCAAGTCGGGACAGTGAACTTATCACTGCCTGTCTTGCCATTCCTTTAAAATGGGGATATTGTTCTATCAGCAATTGATTGGCTTCATCACTTTGGGAATATCCAAGTCCCAGTAGCGCATATCGCGCAACTTCGGATGATGGGTTATGAATTAGCTTTGCCAAATGTTCAACTCCCCGGGTACCGCTTACTTTACCATAGCCGAGGGCACAATCATGGTATATGATGGATTTTTCTTTCAATACTTCAGCGGAGGCCGGACCTATAGCGACCAATGCTCTGGCGGCTTCCCACGTATTGCTGTCAAGGTATTGTTCCAGAACAGGAATAGCCTTGGCTGATCCTGTTTCCCCTAACGCTTCGAGCAATATCTTGCGTCCGTCAACGCCGGACTGCAGCAAGGCACTCAAACTCTTTACTCCTTGTTCACTCCACAAAGCATAGATATTCCCGATACTTTTCCTGCCGTATGCAGACATTGTATAAAACTGTTTTTGCATTATAGCATCTAACTCCAATACTGCTCATTTAATATAAATAACTGGTTTATGCGGGGCGACTTTACTTGCAAAATCTTTTTTGATTTGCCAATTTTTCATCTTTCGCTTGACTGCGCGTTCACGGGACAGGCCGCG
>JBAYCO010000005.1:0-23013 GCA_041668685.1 Victivallaceae bacterium
AAGCAATAGAAGCATTGCAAACAATCAGGAAGCAAGGAAAGAAGGTGCCGGAGGATATCGCGCTAGTCGGATTTGGGGACAGCTTGAAAGCAGCAATGATGACACCTCCCATAACAACTGTTACACAGGCAAAAGAGGAGTTGGGACAAAAAGCTGCGGAGATACTTCTCGAAACTCTTGAACAGGGAAAAAACACGAAATTGAAACAATTTTTGATTAGACCGGAACTGATAGTTCGGGAATCGAGTTTTAATATGAAATCAGGCCAACGGAATACGGTAAAAAATGTTGAAAAATGACGTCCATAAACGCGCAATGGAGCCAAAGATATACAAGATGTCAAAGAACGACTTCATGCGATACGTAACTGGCAGCCTATTCCCCGGGCGGAATGGTAAAGATAGTGCAGAGATAAAAATGGAACTGTTAAAAGGTTGGAAAAATTGGTTAAATTTTTTCAGAATTAAAACCGTAAAAATGAATAACAAGGAGATGGCAAAAATGGAACGAAAGAGACAGGTTTTTACGCTTATCGAGCTCCTTATTGTGATCGCTATCATAGCGATTCTCGCCTCGATGTTGTTGCCGGCATTGAACAAAGCCAGGGATAAAGCCAAGGCCGTTTCCTGCATATCCAACTTAAAGCAAATTGGCACAGCGTTAATGATGTACGTCAATGATTACAGTGGGCAGCTTATACCAGGAAGCACCCCCACGACAACTTCATCTATTTATTGGTTTTATTCACTTGATACTTATCTGGAACAACCCAATTGGACTAAATTGCGGACAACCGGAGTATTCCAGTGTCCAAGTCGGCAAGATCTTGACGCGACATGGAGAAGATTTGGCTACGGATGGAATTTCCAGTATTTTGGCTATACTCACAGCAACCATGGAGTTGGTTGGGGAACAAAAATTTCTCAGGTTCAAGATGCGGGAACTGTTATTATTGGGGATAATCGGAACGAATCTCCTTCCGGAGATAAGCCTGTCCTTATATACCCCGACTTCACAGATATAACCTGGGTGGCGGGAAAACATGGAGGAACAGGAAACTATCTCTCCATAGATGGTCACGTGCAACCATTAACTCAATACCTGGTATTTTATGACCGTGACGTGAGTTCTTATGGTTCGTATTCCTATGCGCCTAAAGTAAACCACCGGTTTACGCCGAAGGTAGATTAGACGGGTACAATATGAATATTAGATTGAGCAAGTTAATGTTACGTTAAAAGAATAGCTTGGTATTAAGTCAGAGTTTTTACACCTCTCTTTTTAGAAAAGTGGTACAAGCTAAGGGGAAAGCTCAGTTTTTACTGCTGTTGCCATGACTATTGTCCCTTATCATACGGGTTGCGGATATGCATTTCGACACCCAAAGCGGCAAGCGCCCGAAGCAGTTTGCCGTTTTTCAGGTCGCTTATAAAACGGGGCCTCGTATTTGTTCACGCACCCGCCAAGCTTTCGAAGCCGTGACAGAGCCGGAACGCGAGCAATTAGTAGCTCTGGCACAAACCGCAGACATTGTTAAAATACGCACGGCATTAAAAATCCTGGAAAAGTAGGTTTAAAGAATGCGTCATTGATGATAGATTATGAAATAGCTAAGAACCGGCAAGTAATTTAATGAAAGTTTTAAATGCGTTTTTATTCGCCACATTAATCAATTGGTGAACATCACGTTCCACATAAGTCATATAGTATCTGATGAGTTTGCCCATAATTTCTGGAAAGTTTCCATTGAAAAATTAAAAAGTTTATCCCTGTCATCTTAAACCGGAATTTCCGGCCGAGGCATCAGTTTGACTTTTTGAGTGTTGTTGTAATATTTTCGTGATTTCCCCGTCCGGCGCTACTGTTTCTCCAAGAAACTTTGCCGGAACAAGCTTTACATTGCCCGGCAGCGGACGTACGCGTTTAGTGCCGCTGCAACTGTCCCTTTCGTCGTAGGCCGGATTATAGCAGTCGTCGGTTGCGTCAAAAAATTTATGGCAGACTTTTGTCGGCAAATGAATAAGCGTTTTATCTTTCAGTAAAATATTGCCTTTGGTGTCATAGAACAACTCCGCCTGACCGAAAAATCTGCCGCCCATAAGCGATTGAATAACCGGCATGTTCCCGCAAAAGTGGCAGATTTTGCTATGAGAGTGTCCGCAGATTACCACATCGACAGGGTTGCCCGGCGCATTCGCTATTTTCTCCAGAATTTCAGTAAATTCGCAGCGTTTGCATAATTTGAAATCTTTCCTGTTTTTGTCTTCCGGGGTATTGATATGATTCCCGTCAAAATTAATATCACATAGCGTGCCTTCATGAAACAAAAGCACTACTATCCGGGCCCCGTTTGCCCTGGCCAGTTTTGCGGATTCAATGATACTGTCGCTTACCGGTTTCAAATTAAAGCATATGCCGTGGCTGTTATTCGGAATGAAGGAAGACTGTTTCGCGATTCCGATTATGCCGATTTTTATCCCGTTGATTTCCTGAATATGGAAAACTTTCACATTAGGCCAGTCAAGCGGAACCTCAGAACCGTCTTCCAGGCGCCTGGTCATGTTTCCGGCAACAAAAGGAGCTTTCGAAGCCGCTGCAATTTTTTTGATCATCGCATAACCGTCTCCGCCCTTTACTCTTCTCAATTCAGGCGGGGGATCAAATTCATGGTTGCCGAAAGTCAGGGCGTGATAGCCCAGGTAATTGTAAATTTCCACTACAAGTTTCCTTTGCGGGAAGCCGCCGGAATTGTAGATGTCCCCTGCGTCCACCAACAAAAGTTCTTTCCCGTAGTGTTTTTTCAATATTTTAAAATAGCCTCCCAGCATTTCAATTCCGCCAATCGGGTAAGAAATTTTCCTGTTGCCGATTTTTATTTCTTCCCGACGTGGTTGTAATTTTCCATGCAGGTCGTTCGTGGCGACTATTACCACTCTTTTAATATTGCCGCCGAAAGACGGGGGAGTTTCAGGATCGGGCCGGGAATATATTTTTGAGTCTATAACCGTTTCAACCATTTCCTGCGCCGGTAAACCGGCAGCCGGGAATAGCAGAAAACTCAAAACGCAAAGTTTGATCATTAGGCGCTTCATCTCAATTCCTTTTTCTTGCAAGTCTGGATTTCAGCTCAGAGCAGTCCCGAACATATGCACCATTCCAGGGCCTTTACAAGTCCCTGTTCGGAGCTGAGGGTCGGGCTGTAGCCGAAGGTTTTTTCCGCCTTGCTTATATCCAGGCACATATGTTCCAGCAAAAAGTCCATACGGTTTTTCATGGTAACTTCCGGATAAATCTCCTGAAGCTTTTCCGCCGGAACATGGCTTATTTCCGATTTGCTGTTCAGAAAATCCATTGCGGTTTGCAGATATTTGCCCAGCGTAATTGCCCGCTTGCAGGAAATAATAAATATTTCACCGCGAACTTTATCCTGGCAATCTATAGCTTTAACGAACGCTCCGGCCAGGTCCCAGTTGTAACCGGCCTGTATCAGGATTTCCTCGCAGGGCGCAATGGTAACCGGTTCGCCGGCTTTGAGCTTGCGGTAAAAACTAATATCCCTGGCTCCCCACAGTTCCAGCGGTACGCGATGTTCGCCGATGATGCAGGTCGGACGGAAAATTGAAACCGGGAACTGTTCGCTTTCCCATAAATCGAGCGCCAGGGCATCGCGCCGGCACTGCCCGAAAAAATTGACCCCGGTTTCTTCGCGCCACGGGTGTTTTTCGTCGGCGGGTAAATACTGCAGCGGGACGAAAGTTCCGGTGGAACCGCAGAAAAACACGTTTTCCGCGCGCTTCAAATATTTATGATACAAGGGTATATTGTCTATTTTCGGTACGGAATCTATGACAATGTCTATCGGCAATTTTGCGATAACGTCCCGTATGAACGCTTCGTCGCCTTTGTCGCCGTGAAGCATTTTTACGCCGTCTAAATTGACCGTTGCCCGGCTGTTGCTGCCGCGGGTTACTCCCGTTACTTCGTGCCCGGCATCAACCGCCAGCCTGGCTATCCGTCCGCCGATTTCTCCGGTCGCGCCGAAAACCAATACTTTTTTACCCATTTTTTTGTTCTCCCTGCAGCCGTCCTGTGAAACGGCATTGTTTTCTTTATTTTATAAATCCGCTTTAATATTCCGTTATCTTATTTGAGGAAAATTAGCGGCCGGAACGTCAAGTAAAGCGGCTATCCTTGCGGGAATATCCGTGTTATCCATTATTCCGGTAAACATTTCCGCTCCCGGCCCGTAAGCATAGATCGGTACCGGGCTTGCGGTATGACGCTTCGTGAGCCAACCGGTTTCCGGCTCTTTACTATCGGGTTTGCCGCTCAGCACCGCAAACCCGCCGGTTTCATGATCTGCCGTTACAATGACCAGCGTATGTTTATCCTTTACCGCAAATTCCAGTGCGGCTTTTACCGCCATATCGAAAAGCAGCGTCTGGTACATTACTATATCGGCGCGATTTTTATGCGCTCCGCCGTCGATGAAAGCTCCTTCCGCCATCAAGAAAAATCTCTTCCCCGACCCGGAGAGGGCCTGCAAACCGGCACGGAGCATCATTTCAAGCGATACTTCAGGTTTTCGCGTATAACTCAAAGTATCAAAAACCCCTATTATCCTGTACCCGTCAAGTTTTTTAAGCCCTTCCTTGCCGGAAACAAGTTGGTAACCTTTATTTTTCGCTTCTTCAAGCAAATTGCGTCCGTCGGCGCGGCTTCCTCCTTCAGCCTTCGGCAGCCACGGCTTAAAACGGCAGCCCATGATCACATCTATTCCGCTTTGCAACTGCTGATCGGCGATACGGTCTTTTTGTTTGCGGCTGGAAACATGGGCGGAATAGACTGCCGGGGTCGCGTCGCATATATTTTCGCTTATGATACCTGTGGCGAATCCGTTTTCGTGCAGGGCTTCAATAATATTTTTAGCGGTTTTCAGGTTTTGGTCAACGCCGACCATGCCTCTTTTCGTTTTAATTCCGGTAGCCAGCGAAGTCCCGGACGCGGCGGAATCAGGAGTGAGATTGTCGCTGCAGAAATTGCGGACCAGGCCGGTAAACGGCATTTTTTCGAAATGCAGTCTTCCGGTCGGGCCGCCGATTTTCAGCGCTGTGTAATAAGCATGTCCCAGCCCCATGCCGTCGCCGATAAGGAATATTACGTTTCGCGGTTTCAGGCGCGGCGGCGTCATTTTAAGTTTTTTCGAGTCCGGACGCCGGTAAAAGGAAATGTCCAGTTTCTTTTCCGGTTCAACCAGTTCATTTTGCACCCAGGCATTAAGCGCAGGCAAGAGACAGTAAATGCAAAGAATTAGAGTTAAGCGATAAAATAGCATTGTTCTTTTTATCTTCATAAAAGTTTTCCTTTAAGTAATGCGGAACCCATACTCGGCAGGACCAGCTTTACGCCGCCGTCGGGATCAATGCCGGCCGGCTTGCCGTCTAAAGTCGGATTTTCCCATTTTGCCGATATCTTACCTTTGTATTCACTGGCGCCGACATTAACGACAAATATATAAAGCTGGTCGCCGACTTTTTTGCCGACACTGCGGATCGCCGAAGAACCGGGGACAAAACGGTGCAGATCATGTACATCGTCCGCCAGCAGCGCGTCCTGCAGCGAATTGAGTTCCCTCGTTACTTTGAGAATAGTTTTCATATAGTCCGGCCAGTTTCTGGTCGAGGCGTAAAAAATTAATCCCCGGCTGCGTTCGATTATCCCGAAAAAACTTTGGAAACGCAGAAATTCCAAAGTCGGCAGGCGGCCGTTCGGGCCGTTTTTGAACGCTTCGACAATAAAGAGGTGAGGCATATCATTGGTAGCCTTTTTGATTATCGCGTAAGTTGAAACGAAGAGCAGCGGCAGCCCTTTATTATAACCGTAATGGTGCCAGACTAAACAGTCACAGGCGCCGACGGCATGCTTAACTCTCTCAGGATCGCTCAATTTATATGTCGGCAGCCAAAAAACGATCTGATTCGGAGCCGCTTTTTTTATTTTCCAGTACCATCTGCGAGCCTGTTCCGGCAAAGTCCCCCGGCCGTCCATATCCTCGTCGCCGATATAAAACCCCACCGTATTCGGATGGTCTTTCAATTTGAGTACGCGCTCGAATTTTTCCGCTTCCCATATTTTGCCGGAGGAGGAGTCGGGGCTTACTTCACCTCGTAATATCCTTTCGTCGTCAAAAACGAACGGCGTAATATACATTCCTTCTTTCGCGGCCTGCTGTAAGTGCATGATCATGTCGATGTCAGTAGCCCATGGCGAAAAATTAGCGTTAAGTCCTCCCGCCCGTATCTTCGGATAGGTTTCATACCACGGAACCGCATAGAATGAGACCGGGAAAATTCGTTTGCCGTCCCGCAGAATAAAATTCTGCCGGTCCATGCTGATGACGTGGGGCTGCGAACGGACATAAAAGAAACCGGCGGCGTGTCCGCAGTTGCGGTTTTTGTCTTTGACTTGAATTTTGTAGTGAAAGAGTTTTTCGTTATTATCCGGAACCGGCCAGACCAGTTTGCCGGGAAAGACCTTTAACTGCGGAGAAACGTTAACGCCGTTGACCCACAGTTTGACCCGCTTGGGATCAATGCCGCTGGAAACCGCATAATCATAGATATTGATCACCAGTTCTTTCGGCCTGACGGGCGTCAGCCCGGAAGGTTCGCAGGAAGTGATGACCGGCGGCATTTTTTCATTTTCCGGAGTGCAGAAGATCGTGAATTCGGAGGTTTCGGTAAATTGTTTTTTCCCGGATTCATTTATCTCCAGACGCCAGAACCATTTGCCGTTTTTCGGCAGTTCCTGTTTATGTCCGGGGTAAACGTTTTCGATTCGGATCAGATCGCTCTCAAACTTTTTGTCGGCGGCAATTTCCAGACTGCAGACTGCGGGGGATTTGCGGTTCGAAACCAATTCAGACCAGGCAAACGGAATTTTCATTTGAGCGAAAGTCTGGCCATAAACCGGGTAAAGCAGGGTCGGGATTTTCCAGTCGGGATAGAGTCTTCTGAAACTGACTGCGTCAATCCGCATTATTCCGGTGGTTCCGTCGAGATGCCAGACCAGCCGCGCTTTTTTTGCGCCTTCGGGAGCGGCGGCAAAAAATTCACAAAAAGCATGCCTTTTGTGGGGAGTGGTTCCGCCGCCCATATTTTTCAGGCCGGGCGCTTTAACGGTAGAAATTACCTTGCCGCCGGAATCGAGAAATTCCACCCGTGCCGGAGAAAAATCCGGCTGTTCCAACGCCTGGAAATGAACCGCCCCGTAAACGCGCAGGGTTTCTCCCGGCGCCGCGGAAATGGTTTTGGAACAGCGGTTGGCGGATTTGGGATCGACGCTTAATATCTTCAGGCAATTTTTCCCGTCGTAAACGTATTTGTTATCTCGCCGAACGCCGCCGGTTCGCCGCCATTCATTCATCCCGAATTCAAAACCGCCGTCCAGTATCTGTTCCGCATAGGGACTGGATTTATACAGGGCCGGAGCGGTTTTCGAATCGCCGAATTTAACGCTGATAAATTTTTCCGGCTCTTGGAGCGGTGAAAAACTCCAGCGGGAATTCCCGGCGCTGAAATGATCAGTAAGCGCCGCGTTGAATTTAAACGGCTTGTCCGGCTTTAGTCCCAAACTTGCAAGTGGAACCTTTATCTGTATATCCCGGAGCCCAGGCAGGACAGACGCAGCAGCCGTCAAATCCGGACATTTCCAGCTTTTTCGCGTCCGGCCGTCAATTAAAAAAACGGACGTTTTTCCCTTGTCGCCGATCTCAAGCTGATACATGACGTGCGGCCGGGCGATGTCAGGAACGAAAAAAAGCTCCAGCTTGTAAGCGCCGTTATCCTGCTTGCGGATTTGCTTCTTAACTCCAAAGTCGCTTTTGGGGGGAATCCGGATCTGTACTAATAGAGCGAGGTTCCGCTTATCGTGAAGCATATGAATTTGGAAACTTTCCAAACGCGGTTGTCCGGCTTTCCCGCCGATTGAATTGAGCCCGCTAAACGTTAGAGAGTTTTTAAAATAATAGATTCTCCATTTACCGGGCTCCGGCAGTTTTGACAGGCGCGGGATTATAATATCCTGCGCCGTCAATGAAAGGAAACTGAAAAAGCTGATCAGTATGAATAGTATTTTTGACATATTTCCAAGTTTGTTTGGCTATTAAAGGGTTCCTTTAAACAATGCGGAGCCGGCGCTCGGTAAAACCAATTCCACGCCGCCGTCAGGCGCGATGGAAACCGGTTTGCCGTCCAATGTCGCTTTTTTGCACTTCGTGAATATCCTGCCTTTGTATTCCGCAGTTCCGGTATTAACGATAAAAACATAAAAACGGTCTCCGACTTTTTTGCCGACGCTGCGAAGCGGCGGAGATGCGGGAACGAAGCGGTGCAGATCGCGCACGTCGTCCGCGACCAGCGCTTCCTGGAGGGAATTAAGTTCGCCGGTAACCGCAAATATTTTTTTCAGGTAGTCCGGCCAGTTTCGGGTAGAGGCGTAAAAGATCAATCCCCGGCTCCGTTCGATTATCCCGAAAAAACATTGAAAGCGCAGAAATTCCAAGGTCGGCAGACGGCCGTTCGGGCCGTTTTTGAACGCTTCGACAATAAAGATATGAGGCATATCACTGGTGGCTTTTTTGATTATCCCGTAAGTTGAGACAAAACGCAGCGGAACGCTTTGGTTGTAACAGTAATCGTGCCAGATAAAATAATCGCAGCCGCCGACTCCGAGCTTAACCCTTGCCGGATCGCGCAGCAGCCAGGTCGGCAGCCAGAACACTATCTGGTTCGGGGCCGCTTTTTTAATTTTCCGGTACCAGCGGTAAGCCTGTTCCGGCAAAGTTCCACGGCCGTCCAGATCCTCGTCGCCGATATAAAACCCTACCGTATTCGGATGGTCTTTCAGTTTGAGTACGCGCTCGAATTTTTTCGCTTCCAGCATTTTCCCGGAAGCGGATTCCGGACTTACTTCGCCCCGCAGGATTTTTTCGTCATTAAAGGCGAACGGCGTAATATACATTCCGTCCTGTGCCGCCTGCTGCAAGTGTTTGATCATATCAATGTCGGCAGCCCACGGCGAGAAGTTCGCATTGATCCCGCCCTGACGCATTTTGGGATAAGTTTTATACCACGGGACTCCATAAAACGTGAGCGGGAATATCCGTTTGCCGTCGCGCAGGATAAAATCCTGTTTATCTCTGCTGATGACGGGAGGAGTCGCCCTGACATAAAAGAAGCCGGCTCCCTGTCCGCAATTGCGGTTGTTGTCTTTTACCTGAACCAGGTAGTGGAAAAGATTTTCCGCATTGTCCGGAACCGGCCAGACCAGTTTGTCGGCAAAAATCTTCGTTCGGGAACTGACGTCAACCCCGTTGACTGTCAGTTTAACTCTTTTCCGGTCAATTCCGCTGGAAACCGCAGGATCACGGAAACAAATTACCAGTTCTTTCGGCCTGACCGGGGTCAGCCCAAAGGGAACGCAGGAAATAATTTCCGGCGGTATTTTTTCATTTTCCGGCGTACAGAATACCGTGAATTCCGAGTTTGCGGTAAATGATTTTTTGCCGGATTTATTTACTTCTATCCGCCAGAACCATTTACCGTTCCCGGGCAGTTCCGGTTTATGGCCGGGATAGACGCCTTCAACCCGGATCAGGCCGGAATCGAATTTATCATTCGCGGCAATTTCCAGATTGTATTTTATGGGACAATCTTTATTCGAGGCCAGTTCGGACCACACGAAGCGGATTTTTCTTTTCGCGAAACTCCGGCCGTAAACCGGCGATATCAAAGTCGGGATTTTCCATTGGGGGTAGAGCCGGCGGACGCTGACTGCATCGATCCGCATTATTCCCGATGTTCCGTCGAGGCTCCAGGTTAACCGCGCTTTTGCCGCTTTTTCCGGAACGTCGGCGGTAAAATCGCAGAAAATATGTTTCCTGGTAGTTCCGCCGCCCATATTTTTCAATCCGGGTGCTTTAAGGGCGGAGACCACTTTGCCGGCGGAATCAAGGAACTCTACCCGCAGCGGGGAGAAATTCGGTTGTTCCAGCGCCTGAAGATGAACCGCCCCGTAAATACGCAGGGTTTCTCCCGGCGTTACCGGAACTGTTTTGGAACTGCGGCTTGTTTCTTTGGAAGTTTTGCTCTCGAACTTAAGGCAGTTTTTCCCGTCATAGGCGTATTCGTTGTCTGTCCGGACGTTGCCGATACACTGCCATTCATCTAATCCAAGTTCAAAACTGCCGTCCGCAAGCCGTTCGGTATAGGGATTGGATTTATATAAAGCCGACGGAGTTTTCGCGCCGCCGAATTTGACGGTAATAAAATTTTCCGGTTCCTGGAAAGATTTTTTAAGCGGTGCAAAGCTCCAGCGGGCAGTTTTGGCGCGGAAACGGTCGGTAAGCGCCGCATTGAACCTGAACGGTTTGGCCGGTTTAAGGCCGAAAACCGTCAGCGGAACCGTAAGCTGGACATTCCAGAAGCCGGGCTGTACGAACGCCGCCGCTTTCAGCCCCGGACAATTTAATTTTCGTATTTTAAGGCCGGTAACCGATAAGACGGAAAAATTTCCCCTGCTGTTGATCATTATCTGGTATTTGTCATTCAGCCGTGAGGCGTCCGGGACGAAAAAAAGTTCCAGGCAGTCGTCATGATCAACGCGTCCGTCAATAGGTTTCCCGGCTTTGAGTTCGGCATTTTGCGGAATTTGGATCCTGGCGGACAAGGCAAGGTTCTGCCCGTCGTGGAGCATGGACACCTGAAATGTTTCCGGGCGCGGCTGGCCGCTTTCTTCGCCGACCAGGCCGGAACGGCTGAGTACCACCGAACCGGAGCCGCTGAGCGTTAAAGCCCGCTTGAAGCTGCCGCTTTCCCATTGGCCGACGGCCGGAAGCTTTACGGCTTGCGGAATTACCGCTTCAATTGCCGACAGCGAAAAAATACACGAAAAAACGATTGCCCCCAACAATATTCTGAACATGATAATAATTTTCCTTTTACTTAAGATATTCTTCCGGTATCACTGCGTTGCTGCGGTCAAGCGATATATTTGATATCCAATAGTTCAGTTTATTGGCGCTATGGGAGCTTACTCGTCCGTCTACCCATAAAACATTGGCCCGGCCGTTATGCCGGAGCACGTTGAATATATGGGGCTTGGTCGAAGTTATCGTAGAGTAATCGCTTGCCGTGGTAGCGGAATTATCCATGAAAGTATACCCCGTCATCTTGGTTGGAGTCTGGCAGGAATCCGCCAGCAGCAATACTCGCGACAGCGTTTTCGGCAATTGCGTGACTCTCGCCGGATAGAAGAACTGGCTGCTTGACCCGCACGGCGTATTGTTGGCGGGCCAACTGACGGGGCCGTACCAAAGCGCTCCGTAATCGACGTAGTATTTGTGATTGATATGTTTTTCCCCGTCGTCGGGACAGTAAAACAAGCCGTTTTCATTAGTAAGCGCCACGGAACTGCCGTTGCCGTATAGAGCCAGGGCGTACGGCCAGGCTTTCAATTGAGTAGGCTCCATCAGGAACGGGAACCATTCGTCATTGCTGTCAGTATAAAAAGCGAAGAGAACCCCTAACTGTTTCTGGTTGCTCATGCAGCTTATGCCTTTCGCTCTTTCCCGCGCGTTATTGAGCGCCGGCAGCAGCATCGACGCCAGGATCGCTATGATCGCTATCACAACGAGAAGTTCGATAAGCGAGAATCTGTTTCTGTTCTTTTTCATGATATTTGCTCCTTTTTTTGTTTGTTCAGGGAAACGCGGTGTTTATTATTAAAGCCGTTTATAAATAACCATATAAATCCCTCCCGATATTAAATTAATATAGGCCGCATTACAGACTGTTTGTTAAAATCTTTCATAAAAATTACCGATATTAATGTTTTTTACCTCATTTAAACAGGTGGAAAATAAATAAAAAGATGACTGATCCGGTCGTTTTCCCCCATAAATACAGTCCCGTCCCTGCCGGTTGCCATACTTGAAAATTCATAGCCGTTCCAGGGCCGTTCCGAACGGGCCAGCAGGCACCCCAGGTCCCGCAGTTCGCGGCTGGAAGTATCATAACAGGTCAAGTGGCAGCAGGCGCCTTTTTCTCCGACCAGGCTGTAAACTTTCCGGCCGGAAAGCGCAATGCCCCGGACGTTTCCCTGATCGCTCGGTTTGCCGAGGCAGACAATCCGGTTTTCCTGCGGGATAAACTGGAAAATAATGCCGTCAAGCGTTCCGCCGTAGAAAACGCCGCTGCTGCCGTCCAGAGCCCAGGCGGTAACTTTATTATAGAGTTCCCGGCCCTTCAGGGAAGGGGCGGCGATCCCCAGAGAGGAGAGCGTATTGTTTTCGGGGTTTAAACGGAAAAGTTCCCCGTAAAGCCCCGCTCCGTAAACCATGCCGTCGGCATCGCATACAAGTTTCCCGGAAAAATTGCCGTTGGCGTCAAGGCTGCCGATTTTGCGGGCATGTCCGCCGTCAGGCGCGCATTCGTAAATAATTCCGCTGGAATTCCCAAGGATGAAAAGCCTGGTTCCGGATTTATCCGTAACCATGTCCGCGATGTGTTCATTCGGCAGAGGATTTCCCAGCCGTTCCGTTTCCCCGGCGCTGTGGCAGGGATCTATCGTGCTGAAGAACAACTGGTCTTCGGCCGGCAGATCGAATATTTCCCGGACTCCCATGTCTTTGAAGTCCTTTTCGCGCAAAAGCACTTCGCACGGTTTATAGGAAAGCAGGAAAGACTGTTTGCCGCCCTCGTTTACCGCTCCGATAATCCGTCCGTCCGGCAACTCCGCTAATTTTACTATTGAAGCGTTTGCCGCGACGGCTCCGATATCGGCAACCGCATCGCCGTCCGGGGCCGGGTTATAGAAGAACAGATGCGCGTTGCGGCCGCAGGTGCCGCCGTAAATATGGCCGTTCGAATGCTTAAGCAATGTGCTGATCCCGCATTCACCGGGCGGGATCGGTTTGGTGAATTCCTTGGCGCCGAGCGCCCTGACTTCAAGATGCCCTTCCGTGACAAAAGCGCTTTTTTCATAATCGGCCCTTATCCGCAGGAACTGCTTAAGCTGTTCAGGATCGATATTTTTTGCCTTAAGCGGTGACGCCGGCCATTTTTTTTCTTTTAGATCATTCAGCATTTTTTATCCCCACATCCTGCGTATTTTATTCTTTTTCCCGGGACCGCATCCGATATCGCATTTGAACAGCTTGGTAGGAGTGTTTCCGGCTTCCGCGAAATACAGATTCCCGTCAGCGCCGCAGACTCCGCGGGAAATGTGGTCGCCCGGTTTGCCGTCGGCTTCAATCGCCCCGACAACTTTCCTTTCGCGGCTTTCCGGGTCAAAGCGGACCAGGAAAGGACGGCAGCCGTTATCAGTGCTGATATTTACGGCAAAATATAATTTTCCGTCAGGAGCGAAAACCATTCCGCCGACATGACTGTTTATTATGTGTTCCCAGGCGCAGTCCTCTTCGCCGTAAGCCTTGCCGAAGTCTTCGAGACGGTTGCTTTTGAAATCATACCTGAAAAGCCGCTGTCCCCAAGTCCAGGTGGCCCCGTAGACGCTTTCCCCGTCCGGGGACGGAGTCACATCGTACAAAGTGTTATGGTAACCGTTCCTGAAGTTCGCATGAGGGAGCATTATCCCGGTATCAAGCAGTTCATTCCGGTCGGCATCGTATTTGACCATTCTGCCGTAATCATCGGTCGTATACGCATTTTCATCTTTGTCGATAAACACGCATTGCGGATTTATGTTGCCGATCCTCCCGATATCGCTGACTTCCCGCGTTGCCAGGTCATAAACAAAGAAATGATTTCTCGGATAGGAAAGCCCGTAAATTTTTTTGCGGTCCTGCGCCAGAGCCATACAGCGGGAGCCTTCGCGCGGTAAAATTATTTTTGAATACAGCAGTTCTCCGTCCGGCTTGCAGACCGCCAGGCCGGAACCGCAGAAATATTTCTGCGGATGGTTCCAGCAGTTCCAGGGCCGCCAGATCCAGTCGTTAAGCGGCGGCCCGGTGCAATGCGTGGCCGCGTAAATGATCCCTTCGTCATCCTGCAGCAGGCATTTATGGATTTTGGAATGAGTTCCCTGGCCGTTATCCGGCGGAGAACCTATTGCGGCAGCGATCTCAAACAAATATTCCACGCGTTTAGCCGCAGGGTCGTAACTCGCGACATAAGCGCTCAGGCCGCCGGTCATCTCGCCGCAGACTCCGGCGTATAACTTACCGTCGCACCCCTCGATAAACGACCAGCAGGTGTCGTGTTCCGGTAAATCGCTGAAGACTATAGTTTCAATTTTCATATGCTCATTCCCGCAGCCTTAAAATTTTCAGTTATTCCCTGAAAGGTTTCTACAAGGGTTCTGACCGGAACGGCTTCCGGGACGGTACGCACTTCCGTCTGTAAAGAAACCAGTCCCGGACAGGATTCCAGCGCTTTCATTTGTTCCCGCCAGTCGATCCGCCCGATGCCGGGAAGCTGGTGCGCGTCGGAATAACCGTCGTTATCATGCATATGTACGGTTTTGATGTACGGTTTCATTATATCGAATGAATCGGGACACTCGATAAGCCCTTGCCACCAGGCATCCGGAATTTCCCTGAAATATTTGCCGGGGTCTTTTCCCGGGAACGGCGCCATCAGGCAGGCGTGCCCGGTATCAAAACAGCAACCGATATGCGGAGAATCAAAATGTTTTACCAGGGCAGCGACTTCCGCGGCCGAATTCGGTGGTTCGTAGCTGTTTTCCACGGCAATGACAATACCCAGTTTTTCCGCTTCGGGAAGCAGTTTTTCCAAAGCGTCAAGCGCAAGGCTCCGCAGACGGCCCAGCGGGACGTGTTCCAGCACCCAGCTATACGCGCCGACATGCATCGTATAGGTTTTACAGCCGGCTTCAACCGCATAAGCCATCATCAGTTTGTGATCACTGACCATTCCCTGCCGGCGCGCCATATCCGAACAGTTCAAATCAAACGCCGCGCCCCAAGGTGCATGAATAGCGCCAAGTTTGACTCCGGCTTTTCCGGCCATGGTCATTAAAGGCGGGAAAAAAGCCGGTTCCCGCAGGATCCTTTCCGCCCATATATAGCTGAAAACCAGATGATCCGCACCGTTGGCCTTGAATTCGGCAAAAATATTCGGGATCATTTTATCCGGAACCGCCTCCCAACTGTAGCAATAGTAAAGGGGAATATCCCGGAATTGTCCGGAATGACCGTTTTTTGCAGAAATTTCGGATTTCAAGGTTTTATTACTGAGTTCTGACATGATTTCACTTTCTTTTGTTTGTTTTAATTTTTACTTGACGTTACCGCGATTGTTTTATAAACTCCGCCTTGCCAGATGGCGTTCCCATTCCTCATGCAAAGTCGAGAGTCCTTTGAAATTATTTGTAACCGCTCCTTTTTTCTGAAACGGGACATTCAAGGTGACGGAGTTATTCCTGCCGCTCAACCTTATTTCCAGCGGCAGATAAAAATACGCTTCCTCAAATTTCCCCGGAATTATTATTTGTTCTACCGAGTCTTCCGTGTAGCGGATGCAGTTCATCGATATGTCGGGAGAAGGAAATACTTCCCAGCCTTCAGGAAGACGCCATTTCAAGTTAACGCTTTTATTGTTTATGACCGGGGACACAAAAGTCAATTTGATCTTTTTTTCCTTTCCCGGCGTTACTTCCGGCCCGTTTTCATAATCAACTTTGACTATGCCGAACGGCAAATCAAAAGTCAGCTCGTAAGGCGATTGGGACCAAAGCCGCCGCTCAACGAATTCCTTGGACAAAAGCCGGTCGCTATGTTCCCGTGAAATATGCGTCGCTTCACTGCCGATACGGAGAAGTTCCGGGTTTTCATACTGTACGGAAGCCGCTAGATGGATTACGCGCTTAGTCAGTTCATCCAGGCTGAGCGGCATCTGGCGGGCGTCTACCGAGTCGATGGCGATAGTCTGAATACTGTTCCCTATCGGCCCCGACCATTTTTCCGGGATTCCGCTTTTGCCCTGCATAATGCCGAGAATCGCGCCTGCCGTTGCCCCGGTACAGTCGGTATCGTCGCCGCAGTTGACCGCATAACAAACGCTTTTGCCGAAATCGCCTTCGCCGTAAAGCAGGCCGAGAACCATAAAACCTATATTGGCCGGAGCCTGAAACCAGCCGAGGTCTTCGTTGTCCTTGACGATGACGTTTCTGGCGTCTTTGAACGCGCTTTTCCTGTCGTACAGTTCGCAGGCCAGTTTCACGCTGCGCGCAATCCGGCTGTCCTGCGGGATTTTGCACAGGCCGATATCGATAAGCTGCCGGAAGTCGTTTACTATGAAGGCCGCGGCTTCAAGCGCGGCGGTAAACATTTCAGCGTAAATCCCGTCGCCGCAATGATCAACGCAGGCGTCCATATAAGCGAACTGCGCCGCCGTATCCGGTTCGCCGGGGAAAAGACAGGCCCATATTTCCGAACGTATCCAGGCTCCGTTGCTGTTCTTCCATTTATCGTTATTGCAGGAACCGGAAAGCGGCGGATACAGGCCGTTGCGAATATTGGCGCGGCATACCGCGTACTCATTCCAGGGGCCGATTATATCCTGCATCCAGTATTCTGCCAGCAGGCGCTCGCTGAGCTTGTAAACCCCGTGCTTTTCCGCTACGAAAAGCCAAAGCAACTGGAGATCGAGATCGTCATTGGGAACCGGTTTGCCTTTTAAGTCCTGAACATAGAATGAAACATTCTGCATTTCCCGTTTGGCTTCGAAAGGCGCGCCCAGCGTACCGCCGATATTTTTCCCGGTCCAGCACCCCGCCACTTTATCCTTATACTCTGCCGAGTTGATGATATTCATAAGCGTTCCTGTTAAATAGTTGTCTTATTATGAGGTTTTGACTTTTATGTCCTCATACTATATATTCTACTTTAAACGCAGTTCTTTTCCCATAACTATTGCGAAATATATTATAACTATTGCGAAGAAATATCATGAAAAATGCAGTGACAAAGCGTAAATATCAGCTCAAGGACCTGACGGAAGATTTTCCGTTATTCATTCAGAATACCAGTACGAGAGACCATGTTCTGCACAGTCATGATTTTACCGAACTGGTAATTGTGGAGTATGGTAAAGGAATTCACTTTACGTCAAATTACCGTCATATGGTTGCGACCGGGGATGTCCTGGTGATTCCCAAGGGCATGAAACACGGTTATGAAGATTCGGAAAAATTTCGGATAACCAACGTCATATTTGATTTGTCATTGCTGGATTCGCTGCCGGAAACCTTCAAATACATTCCCGGATTCCAGTCGCTTTT
Source organism: Victivallaceae bacterium (assembly GCA_041668685.1). GTDB lineage: Bacteria > Verrucomicrobiota > Lentisphaeria > Victivallales > Victivallaceae > JAHOYW01. The sequence goes on from JBAYCO010000005.1 coordinate 17,323, forward strand.
TCTGTTGAATCCGTTTCAACGGAAAAAGGCGGTCAACCGGAAATGTTTCCTGACTCTGGAACCGGAGCAAATCGATCATGTTAAACAATTGACCGGCAGGATGACTCATGAACTGCGGGAAAAACGCATCGGTTATCAGGCGGTTTGTACGCTGACGCTTGCCGATCTGATAATTTTTCTTTCCCGATTGGCTTCAAAACATAATTTATCCATGCATACGAATAAAGTTGCGGAAGCTCTTTCCTATATGGAAAAAAACTATGCAAACCATATTTCTCTTGGACAACTGAGCCGGGCGGCAAAACTTTCACCGCGCAACTTTCAGCAGATATTCAAAGATTATCTTGGTATCAGTCCCTTTCGCCATTTGATAAAAATCCGGCTCCAGAATGCCAGGAAACTGCTTTTGGAAACAGACCTCAGCATCGGTGAAATAGCTTATGCCGCCGGATTCGGAGACAGCGCTTATTTCGCCCGGCAGTTCAAAAAAGTCCTTAGAACCTCTCCTTCAGATTACCGCAAAGAAGCCCTCTCGATCGATCAACATGAGCGAACATATACTAAAACGTCACAATAAAACATTGTTGCCGTATCATCTTGTATTTCCCGCAAAATATCACAGAGAAATATTCACAGATGAAGTATCATCACCCCTGAAAGACTTATGCGTAAAAATTTCAGGGCGGTATGAAATCCATTTTGTTGAAGTCGGCATGGACGCAGACCATGTCCATTTTCTGGTACAAAGTGTGCCGAGTTTGTCCGTTGAATACTGCACATTTTCAAGTTTTAAACGGAGAAATCCGCTTTAATTGCAACACATTTGGTTCCGGCTATGCTGGTTTAGGATATTCCGGAAGATTAGCTTTCTTCCTCCACGATTTTATGACATGTTTTTTTCGAAAACGATTTCGCTATATATTGAAAAATCGCAGTCTATTCCAATATTAACTTGTCTATTTTAAGCCGGCAGTTTTACCAGGATTAGTTTTTTCATTCTGTCGGCATTGGGGTTTTGGAATCTCTCGTAAAGCATTTCAGCAGCACGGAAACCGCATAGTTCGACATCCTTGACTATCTGTATGTATTCTTTTCCTGACATGTTTCCGGTTCCATCATTGAATATGGCCAATCGAGGAAGCGGATATTTCTTTTTTATGATTTCACTATTCAGGCAATCAATCACATGATGCAGTTCGCTCCCGCAGCATATTATTCCGTCAATTTTCTTGTTTTTTATAATTCCAAGGAGTTTTCGCTTTGCCGATTTATCTAAAAGCGGCGGCCCGCTTCCTTGATTGAATATATTGAATAATACCGGCTCGCTCATATTATTCATAAGGCAGCAATTAGATATGCCGCGGTATTTTTCCTGCATAATAGGTTGCAGGGTAAAGTTGTCGTGCTTGTATTCTATACCTAGAAAAAGAAGATTTTCGCAGCCTTCTTTTTTTAGTTTTTTGGCGGCCACGTAGCCGCCTTCGTAGAAGTCAATACTAACGCTGTCCACATCCATCCCGCATGCAAATGACGCGGCAACAACCGTAGGAATATTTAATTTTATTATTTCCGGTAGATGCGCCTCCAAGGATACGCCCCCTACAATAAAGCCGTCATATGCTTTTTTTTCCTTCTCGCTGTTTCTCAGGAAGCTTTCCCCCTCAAAAAGCATTGCTATATCCTTTTTCATATTCACGAATTTGTTTATCCCGCGGAATATGCTGCTGAACGCGGCGGTATTTACATCAAGGCCATCCGGCTGGCTTGAAAAAAAGACATATAGAATTTTGCGAGGTTTGTTCTTGACAACCTTGTCGCTGTGTATTTCATGTGTGCCGCTTATTTCAGGTATTCCGCAAATGAAAACTCCTTTGCGGCCGCGCTTTTCTATGATTTTTTCACGCTCAAGTTCAGCTAAGGCATTCCTTATGGTTATCCTGCTTAACTTATTCAGCTCGCATAATGACCTTTCAGGCGGAATACGGTCTCCCACCTTAAGATTACCGGAAGCTATCTGAAAAAGCAGCGATTCTTTAAATTTTTCTTTTTTATTTCTGTATGCATTCATCTTTACTGGTCTCACTTTGGTAATATAATACACTAAAAATACCCACATGTCAATCCTAATTAGTACCAAAATTCAAGAAAATATGCAATTTGCCTCTTGACAAAGTAAATCGATTTCGTTATAATCATAGTAGAAAGTTAATATCCGGCATGTGCTGACACAGCGCGTAGATGGAATTAACGCAATACAAGAAACAGTTGATTACGCATGAAAAAAGCAATGGTAAAAGTTGATATGGGATATATCGCCATGAAACTGGGGATGTCTAAAGCCACGGTTTCGAAAGCCATAAACGGGCGCCCGGACGTTGGTGAGAAAACCCGGGAAAAAGTATTGAGATTTGCCCGGAAGTTCAACTATACCCCTGACCGTTTTGCGCAGGCGCTGAAGATGAAAAAAAGTAACCTTATCGGCATAATTATGCACGAAATGCGGCATGATTTCTTTGTTGAAATAGCCCGTGGCATAACCAGTGAAGCCCAGCGGAACGGTTATCAGGCGGTGTTTGCCTCATCGGAAGGTTCGACGAAAAACGAAGCGGCGCTCATCGATGATTTTATCGGCCGTTATATTGACGGACTTGTAATAATCCCCTGTATCGGGGAAGATGCTTCCCATCTGGAAGAACTTGCCGCAGACAATTATCCGTGTGTAATCGTCGATAATTATATTGAAGGTCTGGATATTCCGTTTGTCGGTACCGATTTCGAGGAAGGCGGGTATATTGCGGCGAAGTTCCTGCTTGAAAACGGGCATAGGAACATTGGTTTTATTTTAGGCCGGAAGGAATTGAGCAGTACGCCGGAGCGGTTGGCCGGTTATGAAAGAGCCTTGACTGAAGCGGGAATCGAGTTCAGGACGCAATATGTCAGATTCGGCAGTTACAGCGTTGAAAGCGGACAAAAAAACGCTGAAATTCTTCTTCGGGATTTTCCTGAAGTTGACGCGATACTTTGTGCCAACGCCGATCTTTCCGAGGGGGCGGCGAAAGCCGTGTCTGATGCCGGGAAGAATATTCCGGAGGATATTTCCCTGATGGATTTCGGCGGCTCCCGTTTTACCGCCGTCAACCAGGAAAACGAAGAAATCGGCAAAACCGCCGTTAACACTCTTTTAAATATTTTCAACCGGGAAAAGATTATCGGGGAAATTATTATTAATCCCCGGATAACTGACAGAGACTCGGTCAGAAAAAGATTATTTCGGAAACGTTCCGGGAAAGCGGCCAAAGAATTAATCATGGAGTTAGCCTGATATGAAAGAATTAAGGATAACCAGAGCGCGCAAGGTATTTTCCGACGGAAAGCATAACGCGTTTACCTCGGTTGCGGACTTTGGCGGTAAACGCTGCCTGGCATTCCGTTCCGGCTCTCTTCATAAATCATATGACGGGGAAATTGTAATTTTACATTCAAACGGTGATGGTTGGAAAATTGCCGCCAGGCTCAGGCAGCCCAAATATGATTTGCGGGATCCCAAACTTATAGTATTCAAAAATTCGCTGTGGCTGTATTGTTTTGCGAGAAACAGTTCGGAAAAGTACAAGTTTTGTTTATATAATTCGGAAAACGGAAAGGATTTCACAAGGATAAAAGAAACGAACGGAATCCCGTCACAGTACATTTTATGGGGTTTCAAGGCGCATCAAGGTGAACTTTTCGCTACCGGATACAGAGAGCGCGACCGTTATTTTTACGTCTCTTTATTCAAAAGCTGCGACGGGGTTAACTGGCGGAAAATATTTGATTTTCCGGAACCGGGAACGGAAACGCCGATTGATTTTGATGAGGACGGAAGCATGTGGGCGCTGTCGCGGGATGATAACTTTGTAAACAACATTCCTACTTTATACAGACTGAGTCCGCCTTACACTGAAATTTGCGAAAAAAGCCGTTTGCCGGTCAGAATCCACGGCCCGATGCTGAAGCGGCTGAACGGCGGATCGGTAATTATTGCCCGCCGCTGGGATACTCCGGGAAGACACAACCTGCGAAGTGATGTTTTTATTCTGGAAGACGGCAAAGATATCAGATTTGTATGTACGCTTCCGAGCGGAGGCGACAATTCATACGCATCCTGGCTGGATTTGGAAAGCGGTAAGGCAATAGTCGCTTACTATTCTTCACACGAGCATAAGATGGATAAAGCGTTTGATGAAAAGAACGAAAATTCGACTGTGGAACATTCGACGCCTGCAGATATTTATGTAGCAGATGTTTCTTACAGGTTTTCATAGATAACCATAAAAAATAAGTTGAAATGAAGGAGGCAATATGGGATTTGGGATATAATCAGCAGTATAACCTATACGTAAATTGAACCATTTTAGATAAAGGAAAAATTATGAGCAAGAAATTTAAATTCATATCGATGTTAATAGGTTTAACCGGAATTATTTTGGTCAATCCGAACGTCGCCAGGGCCGAAGACTATTATGTGGACGACTTTGAACAGAAAGATGATGTAGCATTCTGGTGTTGCGGTCCGCAGGACAACGGCAAGGTTAAAAACTTCAAGATTAATTCCAAAGGGATTGTCTCGGCCGCCGAGGGCGGAAAAGTTTTTTCCGGGAAAAAAGCTTTCAAGCTTGATATAACTCTGGACAAAGGCGCCGGCAGAGTTGCTAATCAGGAAAGCGTATATTATAATTACTGGAAAGGCCCGAATATAAAGATTCCGCTGGATAAGCCGGTATATATCTCCGGTTATATTTATCCTGAACAGGTTCCTGCTGACGTCGAAGTCAGTATTGGTTTTGGCGTCCAGGGTACTTTAAGGACATTGGCTAAATTTACTCAGGGCAACGCGCCGATCAAGGTTAAGCTGCCGGCAAGGGACGGCTGGAGTTTCCAGCAGATAAATCTGCGTGAATTCCTTATCGAGGAAGGTCCGTGGAACGCTGATACATTCCTGCAGTGCTGGTATATACACATTGTGAGTTCAAAACCATTTCACGGCCAGCGGGTAGTACTCTATGTAGATGACGTAAAGGTAAGTTCAAAAGGTCAGGAATTAGAGTTGCTTAGTGAAAATCCATATAAAGTAAATTATAAATCAGCGTTCAGCGACAGGCCGCAGAACCCTCATAATTTTATTGATAACAGCAGTTTTGAGCTGGGCCAGAAAAACTGGTTTGTCGCCGATTCAAAGACATTTAACTGGAGCATCGATAATTCGGAAGCTTTTCACGGCAAAAAAAGTTTAAAAATCCAAAGAGACGGAGACGCCTCTTCACGGATCCTTATTAAGAGCCAGGTAATGCCGTTAAAATTGAAAGGCCGGGAAGACTGTACGCTTTCCGTTTATCTGAAAGGCAAACAGGCCGGAAGCAAAATAAGCATCAACGGATGGAATTTTACTTTAACCGATGCCTGGAAACGCTATGTGGTTCCGCTTAAAAATTACAGCAATAAATATCCTTATATAGAAATATCCCAGGATGGTAAAGATACTTTCTGGCTTGACGCGGTACAGTTTGAAAAAGGCGGACTGACTCCGTTTAAATTCAATACTGCTCATTTAACGCTTGAATATTGAAATAATGCTGCTATATTATTTGCAACCCTAACTCAAGGAGGTTGCGGATGGCGCGAACCAAAGCCAGTATTGGAGAACTTCGAAAC
>JBAYCO010000006.1:0-22473 GCA_041668685.1 Victivallaceae bacterium
CAGCCTCGTTCCAACGGGCATCGACGGGACCAGACTGGCCATATTTGAGCTCTCTAACGATTTCTACACTAAGGGCTTCCCATACGGCAGTATCGAGTTTTTCAAAGGCTTTCGCCCGTTCAAAGTTGGCAATACCGCTTTCGCAGTCATAGTTCCGGGTATATTCGCCTTTGTCGAAATCGTAATGAGTAGTGAAAACGTTATCGACTTTCAAACAGGCGATAAGGACGAAAATATCGTCCCTGCAAGGGATTTGATAATCCATTGATTTGATATATTCCATCAGGTTTTCAATGGCTTTGCGCTGGCGTTGCCGGTTTTTCAAAGCCTTGCGTTCATCGAGAGAACGAACTTGCTTTTCTTCCGGCTGAATATCTTCACCGGTGGCCTTGCTGTCGTCCTGATAAACTTCGACATATACGTATCTTCCGGCTTCGGCACCATCGACCATAAAGGCTTTTACTCCGCCATCCTTTTTAGACTTCCGGCACCATTGCCGGCAAGTCAGGACTTCCTCGCTTGAAAACGGGCTGTTTTCCTCGTCGAAATTCCAACGGTCGCTTACGAGATATATTTTTTCTTCCTGCTGACGGATTCTTTCCGCTTCCTCTACGAGAAATTCTTCCATCCTGTGAGCCAAATATTTATGGTTCATGCAAATGGCTTCTTTCGGGGCGTTCATGTTTTCAAAGAGAAAACCGTTATTGATTCTGTCCAAACAGGCTTTACAAGTTCCGCAACCCTGCTCTTTGCCGTCCTTATTCCAGGGTAAATTCACGAGCTTTGCGGAAAAACGCTTTTGGATAAGCTTCTCAAACTTTTTGATACTGGTGTTTTGAGCTTCCTCATAGTTCGCGCAATAGGTGGATATTGAATTTTGTACTTCCTGCGGATAAGTGGCAACCACTTCATAATGACCAATGGAAAAACCGTTAGAATCATTATTTTTCATGAGACGTTTCCAGTCGGCAGTCAGGTTTGACAGGTTAATGCGCCGGGCAACCCATTGCGGTTTTTTACCGAGAGCGTTTGCCAAGTCGCCAACCGTTTTAAATTTGTCTTTCAGATTTTCGAGTTTCTCAACTTCTTCCCAAAGAGTGAGATTTACCCGTTCGTGATTTTCGGTAAAGGCGATTAAATCAGCGTCACCGTCAATGACGGTCAGTTCGGGAGATTCCCCGCCGATAACCAGTTGTTTTTTATCGAGAATGGTGGTCAGGGCTAAAAAGCTTTTTCTTCCGGCTACAACCTGATATTTGAATTTTTTATCTTCGACAGGCTGGATTTTGACCGAATGAATAAGCCCAACGTTTTTAATGCTTTCGGCTCTTTCCTGTATTTCCTGTTCGGTGGTTTTGCGGTCGAGTTCGCATTTGATGGTTTCAACTGCGACGAATGAGGTGTTTTGCTTTTCAGACATTTTAATATCCTCTTTTTGAATGTTTTCGGACTTGGATTCTTCATGAGTAACTTTTTTCCTGTCGCCAGGAACCTCATTACTTTTTTTCCTGTTGACTTTGCGATTTTGGTGGTTTGATTTAACCATAACTGACCTCCTTAATTTTTGGCCCGGCCCCTTTGACCAAGCCTTCGCTCTAAAAAGCGTCGAGCGGTTTTTACAGGAAGATTTTTAAAGCCCGCAGGGTAGCCGCAAAGCGGATATTTTAGGGGAGAACTCCGCCGGAACGCCGGAGTTGACCCGGTTGAAAAAAATTATTACCTTTTCACTTGTTAAAAGTCATAATTATTTTCAAAAAACGAGGAAATATGCCTGAAGTAAAAACATGAAATGAGCGAGTAAGCGCCAGAGGCTTGGCACAGAGCCGGGCACTAATAAGGGGCGCGGTTTGATAAACACGGAATGGAAGGCACCCAGCGGAAAAAGGAGCAGCCGGATTGTAGCAAAAATAATGCGGAATATTCCGCAACCCGCACAATAAATGTATATTTTATCAAACCTAAACGAGTATTATTTAAGTTTATCTTAAAAATAATCACAATTTAACTTGCATTAAAAGTTACTTTATAGTATACTTATAGTATATTTAGATAATAAAAATCAACAAAAATCTAATAATGGGAGATTAATATGAAAAACGAAATCAAAATGCAGGTAATGGATTTTATTGGGTTCCTGGAAACTTCCGGGAAGCTCAATCCGCAGGAACACAAACGTCTTCGCGAAGCGCTGGAGCCAAACGAAACAAAAAAAGACGCTCAAAAACTTCCCAAGCGCCCGTTAACTCGTGCTGAAGTCGCCGAGTTCCTCCAAATAACCACTCGTACAGTAGACCGTATGTGCGAGACCGGACTATTAAAGTGTTGGAAGCTCGGACCTCGTTACATCCGCTTCAATATCGAAGACGTGCTCGCAGCTATGAAACCTTCGGGGTAATACGGTGAAACACACAATATCTTTTTAGGTGGAGAGTCAAATCTCTGCCTTTTTTATTGTGGGAAATATTCTTATAATATTGCGGAAAGAGACTTATAGTACAGTTGACAACAAATAAAACTGGTAGTATATTTTTTTATATAAGCTCAAACCGAACTCAAATAAACTGGTCATAAATTGGTCATAAATGTTGACTCGAAACGAGTATAATCGACCGGAATTAAAATGACAATTGAATTTTGCGCTTCAAGCGGAACTCATTGGTAATTAAAGATTTGAGGCTAAAAAATTGGTAGCGGGGGTTGGAATCGAACCAACGACCTTCAGGTTATGAGCCTGACGAGCTACCTCTGCTCTACCCCGCGGTATGTTTTTCACAAGACCTTTAGTATAATCTCAAATATCGATATTGCAACCCCTTGAAAAATAAAATGATTACTTTTTTATGATTTCACGAACAAAAACCGATGAAATCAGCCATGCCCCCTCTGTTAATTGCAACTTGCAAGTCAATTCACGATAATCGTCAATTGCTTTGCCGCGCTTGGTGAACCCATTTAGCGCCCCGGTAAAATCAACCGTCGCCGTTGTCGGAGAATTAAGCGTTATCTGAACATCATGCGCCGAAAATTTGACGTATTTGAATATTGTCCGGCACCGCATTGAATTAGATGAAATCTGTTCCGGGCTGTAAGTCCCGGAAAACGACGAAACCCTTATGTAAAAACGGCAGTTCGGCATAAAGAATTTTTCCAGGCTCTTGCTTTTTATCAGCCCGGTGGACAACTTATCGCCGGAAGATTTTGACGCGTATGTCAGGAATTTCTCCAGCCGCATCGCTATTTGTTTTTCGGGAGAAGGGTTGTCAAAAAAACGCAGAACCGCAATAATCGCAAGCGCTAAAAGCATAATCAGAACAATATATTTTATATGCTTTATATTTTTTATTATGAAATACCTTAGATATTTTACCATACGGGGCCTCCGATAATACGTTTCCGGCTGACTTCCCCAAACTGCTGGTTTTCTATCAGCATTGAACGGTTGTCCCCGATAACATAAACATGACCGGGTTTTATGGTGCGCGGCGGCAAAAGGTTCCAGTCACAGGGATTTTTCACATAATCCTCCTTTTGCGGTTTCCCGTTCAGGTACAAAACCCCGTTCTTTATGAAAATCGTATCCCCCGGAAGCGCAACTATTCTTTTCAGCAGTGAAACATCTTCGGTAAACCTGATAATTACAATATCGCCCCTTGCCGGCTGCGAAAAAAAGTATTTGCCTCGCCAGCAAAAAGTAAAACCCCGACGAAAATAGGTCGGCTCCATGCTGGCGCCTTTTATGAAAAACGGGAGCAGGACAAAACCGAAAATAACGTAAGCGACAACACCAATGCTTACCAGGCGCACCAGAAACGCAACGTCAAACCTGGGGATATAAAAATGCGTGATCGCCTCCGAAGCGGATTCTCCCCGATGCGGCCGCCAACATTGAAGGTAAAATTTTAATATTTTCTTAACCATTCCGTATAATAGCATGTTTTTCGGCAATACGCCAGAAAACTTTACAGGCTTGCTATTTTCAACTTGAGAACGTAGATTATAATTACGTTGAAAAAGGATTTAAAATGTCTGATAAACTGAAAAAAATCATGGAGCAACTTGATTGCGGCAAAATAGATATTTTTACCGCGCTGACACGGGCGGCCGGGAAAAACGGTATTGAAAATATCGATTTCGCGCGAATCGACCACGGCAGGAAAAAGCGTTGCGGTTTCCCGGAATTTATTTACGGTGAAAATAAAACCGTTGAACAAATGGAAAAAATAATCCCTGTACTTATCAAAGAGGGAAGTCCAGTGTTGATCACCCGGCTCGACACGGATAAAGGCCTGGCCCTGAAAGAAAAATTCCCGGAAGGAAAATTTGACGAAGCCGCGCGGGTTTTTATAATTAAGCGGGATTCCGAAAAACACGGAATGGTTGTTATCCTGAGCGCCGGCACCTCGGACCAGAATGTCGCGCTGGAAGCAAAATATACCCTGGAAAGCTGCGACGTCGGCGTAAGCATGATTAACGATGTCGGCGTTGCCGGCCTGCATCGCCTGCTTGGGGAAGTAGAAAATTTCAGAGACGCCGATGCGATAATCGTCGCCGCCGGAATGGAAGGCGCTTTACCGAGTGTCGTCGGCGGCATGGTTAGCTGTCCGGTTATCGCGGTTCCCACCAGTGTCGGCTACGGCGCGGCGCTGAATGGTTTCGCCGCCCTGCTCGGTATGCTGAACAGCTGCGCCAGCGGCGTAACCGTGGTCAATATCGATAACGGCTTCGGCGCCGCCTGCGCCGCCGCCAGAATAATTCACGGCAAAAACCGGATTGAATAGGAAGATTTCGTTATCTACGCCGGTTTGCGTTTGAGCAATTCGGGGAGGATATTCTCCGGAACCCGAAGTTCCCCGTAGCCCGTTCCCAAAGCTATGTCGGGATGATGGCTGCCGTGATAGTCGCTGCCGCCCGCCAGGGCGAGGCCGAACTCCTGCGCCAGTTCTTTTACCGTTTGCGTCTGTCGTTCGCTGAATTGCGTATAATACGCTTCTATGGCGTCCAGCCCCGCCGGGGCCAGGGCTTTCAATATTTTCCGGCACCAGGAACGCTCACCGCTTTTACGGTAAATCGGATGCGCCCAGACAGCCAGACCGCCGGAATGGTGAATCATGTCTATCGCATCGAAAGGCGACGGCAGTGAACGCGGAATGAAAGCGGGGGCGTTCCGTTTAAGCAGTTTTTCAAAGACATCCTGAAAGTTCTCGAAATCGTATTTTTTCAGGAGGCAAGCCGCGAAATGCGGCCGGCCGATTATTTGTCCTCCGTTACGCTCCCTGAGCGATTCAATATCTATGTCATAGCCCAAGTCCGTCAGTTTTTCAGCCATGCGCTCATTGCGCTCCCGCCGTTTATGCTGGACATCGCTTAAAAAATCCAGGAGTTCCGGGTTTTTGTGGTCGGGAAAGAGCCCGACAATATGGATTTCCCGGTTCGCGTAAAGCGTCGAAATTTCAACGCCGGGGATTGCCTGTATTCCGGGGTGCGCCTTCGCCGCCTCCAGAAAAACCGGGATCCCGGCGACTGTGTCGTGATCCGTCAAAGCCAAGGCCGTCAAGCCGGCTTTTTCCGCCTTGTTCAACAGTTCTTCGGGGGAATCGGTTCCGTCCGAGCAAGTGCTGTGTGTGTGTAAATCTATAAAGTTCATATATGTAACGCTGAATGTTTAAAAAACGTTTTTTGCCATTTATCCTTTGCTAACAGTAGTAGTATTTTCATAACTAGTAAAGTCCGGGACTTGATTTTTTGGAGAATTATGCTATAATTGGCGCTTAGGTATTTTTACTATTAACTTTAACAATCAGTTTAGACAGGAGAACATTTATGCCCGTTTCTTGTTTGAAAGACCTGCCTGCTTTTTCTCCCAAAGAAAAAAAATATTTTGATGCCCTGATGATTGCCAGAGAAATAGTTACCAGTCAAATGAGCCAGCATGCGTCGGTCGCGTTGGACAGCGACAACACCAAGCATGGCGCAGTAACTCACATGGCGGATTACGGCGGCGAAAATTTCCGGCGGGATATTGAATTACAGATGTTAACGGAAGACGGCAATGTTCTCGAGTTGATCGAAGATGCCATAAAACGCCTGATTGACGGCGAATACGGCAAATGCATCGACTGTGACGAACCGATTCCGGAAGGGAGACTGGAAGTAAAACCTTACGCGCTTTACTGCACGAAATGCAAAGCCATACGTGAAAAAAATAACGGAATAAATCCTTACGTTGATTAAATTATTCGCTAAATCAACACCGCACAGCAGCTCAGAGCGAAAAATTATTGCTTTTTCAATAATTGTCGCCGGGCTGCTTTTGCTTGCCGATCAAATAAGCAAAATGCTTGTTGCCCATGATTTCGAACTCGGAGAAAGCGTCCTGCTGATAAAGAATTTTTTATCTTTGACCTATGTTACCAACAAAGGGGCAGCCTGGGGCATATTAAACGGTTACGCCTGGTTGTTGCTGCTGATCGCAACGGTTGTGATGGGCCTGATAATATACTTTCTTCGCTGGCTGACGGAAGGTTTTCATGAACGTTACCTGGCCTTACTGATGATCATCAGCGGCATTGTCGGCAACTCCATCGACCGGATATGGCGGGGCGAGGTGGTTGATTTCCTCGACCTTCATATCGCCAATTACCATTGGCCGCCGGTATTCAACGTCGCAGACAGCGCCATCTGCGTCGGGGTCTGCATTTTTCTGCTTTCAAATCTGCTCCGCCCCGCCAGACAAAAAAAAGAAATAGATGAACATCGAACATCGAACATCGAACACTGAACATCGAATGTCGGTAAATCCCGAATACTCACACATTTGAAAAAATACCACTCCCTTTTTTTCTTTACAGCTTTGTCAATCAAGTGATATGGTTGTATATTTCTTGAATGAAGAAATCACTTTCACATTTACCTAAACATAAGAGCGACGAACTAAGAACGCTTACCGAAGTTATTACTGGGAAAATTGACGCCGAATTCGTGATCCTTTTCGGCAGTTACGCCCGCGGCGACTGGGTCGAGGACAGGTACATCGGGGATGACGGCATTGTTTATGAATACAGGAGCGACTATGACATATTGATCGTCATTAAGGATCCGCGCAAGTACGAACATAAATATCCCCAGGAAAAGATCGCTAAAAAGGCCCGAAGCCTTGGAGTGCGTACCGATTTGAGTATAATTTTCCACAGCGTTTGGGCATTCAAAAGAGCCGTAAATAAAGGTTTCTACTTTTTCGCTGATATTATCCGGGACGGCATTATGCTATATTCCTCCGGGCGTGTCCCGCTGCCTGAAATCAAAGAACTCAATCTCAAGGAACGCAAATATTACGCACAGAAGGACTTCGACAACTGGTTTGAAAGCGCAAATAACTTTTTTACTACCTATGAGTTATGTCTGCAAAAAGAAATGTTTAAAAATGCTGCTTTTGAACTTCATCAGGCAACGGAACGTTTTTATACCGCTGTATTGCTGACTTTTACCGGATATAAGCCTAAGCTTCATGATTTGGAAAAACTGGGTATCAGGGTACAGACTTTAAGCAATGAATTCAAAGATATATTCCCGAAAGAGACGCAAAAAGAAAAAGATCTGTTCGATTTACTGAAACGCGCCTATGTGGAAGCCCGCTACAACATGTCGTACGAAGTCACCAAAGAAGAGCTTGAATATCTTGCCGAACGCGTAAAATTGCTTCAGGCAACGACCGAAAAAGCCTGTAAAGAAAAGATAGAAAGTTTTGAAACCTGTTTGTAAACTAAACCGCAAAAATATCTATAGCATAAACATCGTGCATTTGAACTTGAATCGAAGCTAAGATTCGCAAATTAACGGTTAAAATATTCGATGTTGGACGTTCGATGTTCGATGTTCAAATTAAGGAAATATCTTGCCTGCTTCTGGGAAAATCGCTGTTATTATGGGGCCGACCGCCGGCGGCAAAACCGCTTTGGCGCTGCGTCTGGCCGCAGATTTCGATGGAGAAATCATTTCCGCCGACTCGATGCAGATATACAAGGGCCTCGATATCGGCACTGCCAAACCATCTCCTCAACAACTGGAAAAAGTCCCGCATCATCTCATAAATCTTTATGATATTGAACAAAAACTGGACGTTTACCGTTTCGTGGAACTGGCGGAATCCGCAATAAAAGATATTCGCTCCCGCGGCAAGCTGCCGTTTGTCGTCGGCGGTACCGGTTTTTATATCCGCGCGCTGCTTTACGGGCTGGACACCCTGCCGGGCGACACGAAATTGCGCGACGAACTCGATGCCGAATATGATAATCCGGAGGGTTATGAGAAACTGAAAGCCCTGATGCGCGTCAAAGATCCGGCTGATTTTAAGCGCTGGCACATGCACCGCCGCAAATTGATTCGCGCGCTGGAGGTTTTCATTCTTACCGGGAAATCCATTACCGAACTCCAGACCATAAACAAACCGCAACTGCGTTTTCCGGTTATTTCCTGGAGTCTCTGCTGGGATCGCGACGAGCTGAAACGCCGCATTGCCGAACGGACCGACGCAATGCTTGATGCCGGCTGGGAGAAAGAAGCGGAAGCCGCGATCAAGGCGGGGATATTAAAAACGCCGACGGCGCATCAGGTTCTCGGTTATAAAATTATCGGTGAACACCTGGATGGGAAAATTGATTTTGATACTATGCGCGAACGCATTGCCACCAATACCTGGCAACTGGCGCGCCGCCAGATAACCTGGTTCAAAAATCAGCATCCGGAAGCGGAACATATTCAAATGCCGACCGTTTACGAAATCCTGAAAGAAAAATTCAAACACGCACTCAAGGCGTAAAAAAAGCCCTCCGGTCAAGGAGGGCTTTTCGAGGCCGACGCGGTTAACCGCGTCTTTGCCGGGCGAAATTACATCATGCCGCCCATGCCGCCCATTCCACCCATGCCACCGCCCATCGGAGGACCGGCCGGAGCAGCATTTTCTTCTTTCACTTCAGTAACCAGACATTCTGTAGTCAGAAGCAGTCCGGCGATAGAAGAAGCGTTCTGCAGAGCGGAACGAGTTACTTTAGTAGGATCGATGATACCGCATTTAAGCATATCAACATATTCGCCCATTGCGACGTCAAAACCTTCATTGGCTTTCATTTCGCCGACTTTCTGGACGATAATGCTGCCTTCGTAACCGCCGTTCGCGGCGAGGTGACGCAAAGGTTCTTCGATAGCGCGTTTGACGATTTCAGCGCCAACGGCCTGATCGCCGTTCAATTTCAGCTTGTCAAGAGCTTTGGAAGCGCGAATCAAAGCAATACCGCCGCCGGGAACAATACCTTCGTCAACCGCTGCGCGGGTGGCGTGAAGAGCGTCTTCAACGCGGTCTTTCTTTTCTTTCATTTCGGTTTCGGTGGCCGCGCCGACATTGATAACGGCTACGCCGCCGGCGAGCTTCGCGAGACGTTCCTGGAGTTTTTCGCGGTCATAATCGGAAGAAGTTTCTTCGATTTCCCTGCGAATCTGTCCAACGCGTCCCATAATGGCAGCCTGAGAACCGGCGCCTTCGACGATAGTGGTGTTTTCTTTGTCAACAGTAATGCGTTTGGCTTGGCCAAGCTGATCGATGGTAACGCTTTCGAGCTTGATGCCAAGGTCTTCGGTAATGCAGGTGCCGCCGGTCAGAACAGCGATATCTTCGAGCATGGCTTTACGACGGTCGCCGAAGCCGGGAGCCTTAACCGCACAAACGTTCAGGGTGCCGCGCATTTTGTTGATAACCAGCGTTGCGAGGGCTTCGCCTTCGATATCTTCAGCGATAATGAGGAAAGGTTTGCTTTCTTTGGCAACCGCCTGGAGGAGCGGCAGCATATCGTTGAGGTTGCTGATTTTCTTTTCGTGGATGAGGATGTAAGCGTCTTCGAGATTGGCTTCCATATCTTCCGCGTCGGTAACGAAATACGGAGACAGGTACCCTTTATCGAACTGCATGCCTTCAACAACGTCAAGAGTGGTTTCGATAGTTTTGGCTTCTTCCACGGTAATGGTGCCGTCTTTACCGACTTTATCCATTGCCTGGGCAATGATGTCACCGATAGTTTCGTCGCCGTTGGCGGAAATAGTGGCAACCTGGGCAACCTGTTCGGTCGCGTTGACGGATTTGCTCAGCTTGCAAAGTTCAGTAACCATAACTTCGACAGCTTTGTCGATTCCGCGTTTGAGTTCCATTGGGTTAGCGCCGGCGGTAACGTTTTTGAGTCCCTGGCGAAAAATAGCTTCAGCCAGAACCGTTGCGGTAGTGGTGCCGTCACCGGCGATATCGGAAGTCTTGCTGGCAACTTCTTTAACCATCTGCGCGCCCATGTTCTGATAGGGGCATTCGAGTTCGATTTCTTTAGCTACGGTTACGCCGTCTTTGGTGACGGAGGGAGAGCCGAATTTTTTGTCGATAACGACATTGCGGCCTTTAGGGCCGAGAGTAACTTTAACAGCTTTACTAAGCTGCGCGACGCCTTCAAGTACCTGGCGACGGGCTTCGTCACCGAAAAGTAATTGTTTTGCCATAATTCAAAATTCCTTTTTTACAGGTTATTAGTTAAACGAGGACAGCCAGAATATCGTCGGCGCTGACAAGCTTGTATTCCTTGTCGTCCACTTTTACTTCCGTGCCGCCGTATTTATTGGTCAGAACGAGATCACCGATTTTCACGTCAAAAGGAACTTTTTTGCCTTTTTCGTCAGTTTTTCCGGTTCCGAGGGCAACTACTTTGTATTCCTGGGGTTTTTCTTTTGCGGAATCAGGAATTACGATGCCGCCTTTTACTTGTTCCGCGACTTCAATTGCTTCGAGAAGAACGCGATCACCGAGAGGTTTTACTTTGACTTTCGCCATAGTTTTGAACTCCTTTGTTTTAATTAATGGGGTTTTGTTTTTGGGTATAATAATTCCCGGACAGAACCGGATTTGGTTCCGTCCGGGCTTGATTATTTATTTGTCATCGTCGATGACTTCGGCGTCGACGATATTGTCGTCGTCATCTTTTTTGCCGGAATCCGAGGACTGCCCTGAATCGTCCTGGGCGCTTTGTTCAGCCTGCTGGCCGGCCTGGGCTCCCGCCTGCTGTTGCTGTTCGTAGATTTTTTCTCCGAACTTCATCAGGTGCTGTTCTATTTCAGACATCGTGGCTTTCATGGCTTCGGTATCGTCGCTTTCAAGCTGTTTCTTGAGTTTGGCGATGCCGTCTTCAACCGGCTGTTTGATGTCGTCGGTCAGCTTGTCGCCATGTTCTTTCAACTGTTTTTCAGTCTGGTAGATCATGGAGTCGGCTTTATTTTTGGTTTCGACCTTATCCTTCGTCGTCTTGTCCTCATCGGCATGGGCTTTCGCTTCATTAACCATTTTTTCGATTTCGTCATCGCTCAAGCCGGAGTTCGCGGTAATAGTGATCTTCTGTTCTTTACCGGTTCCCAGGTCTTTGGCGGTCACGTGCAGAATACCATTGGCGTCGATGTCGAAAGCAACTTCAATCTGGGGTACGCCGCGCGGTGCGGGAGCGATTCCGTCCAGACGGAAACGTCCGATGGTCTTGTTGGCGCCGGCCATTTCGCGTTCGCCCTGCAGGACGTGGATATCAACGGAGGGCTGGTTGTCCGCCGCGGTCGAGAATATTTCACTTTTCCGGGTGGGGATAGTGGTATTGCGCTCGATCAATCGAGTGAACACGCCGCCCATGGTTTCAATCCCTAATGACAGAGGCGTGACGTCAAGCAGAACAACGTCTTCAACCTGGCCGCCGAGTACTCCGCCCTGAATAGCCGCGCCGCAGGCAACGACTTCATCAGGATTAACGCCCTTATGGGGGTCCTTGCTGAAAATACTGCTGGCGGTGGACTGTACTTTGGGCATACGGGTCATACCGCCGACCATGATTACTTCTTTTACGTCCGAGGTCGAAACTCCGGCGTCCTTCATGCAAGCTTTGCACGGAGCTTTTGTCCGGTCCAGCAGCGGATCGCACCATTGTTCCAGATCGGCGCGGCTGATCGTCATGTTCATGTGGACCGGCCCGTCCTGGTTCATGGTGATAAACGGCAGGTTAATATCCGAGTTCATGCTGGTGGAAAGTTCGCACTTGGCTTTTTCCGCGGCTTCTTTGAGGCGTTGCAGAGCCTGTGGATCTTTACGCAGGTCAACGTTGTTTTCCTTCTTGAAAGTATCGGCAAGGTGGTCGATAAGAACCTGGTCGAAATCATCACCGCCCAAGTGGGTGTCGCCGTTAGTCGCTTTCACTTCGAAAACACCGTCGCCGATTTCGAGAATGGATATATCAAAGGTACCGCCGCCGAGGTCGTATACGGCAATGGTTTCTTCTTTATCTTTATCCAGACCGTAAGCCAGCGAAGCGGCTGTCGGTTCATTGATTATGCGCAGGACTTCCAGCCCGGCAATTTTACCGGCGTCTTTGGTGGCCTGGCGCTGACTGTCGTTAAAGTAAGCCGGAACGGTTATTACCGCCTGTTTGACTTCTTCTCCGAGGTAAGCTTCCGCGTCCGCTTTCAGTTTCTGCAGGATCATGGCGGAAATTTCCGGCGGGGAATAAGTTTTGTCCTCGACTTTAATGTGCGCGTCGCCGTTTTTGGCTTCGACTACTTCATAAGGTACGAGATGTTTTTCGTCACCGACTTCGGCATATTTGCGGCCCATGAAACGTTTTACGGAAAACACGGTATGTTTCGGATTGGTTACCGCCTGGCGTTTCGCGGTCTGTCCAACGAGTCTTTCGTTATTTTTAGTGAATGCCACGATCGAAGGAGTAGTACGGTTCCCCTCCGCGTTCGGAATCACTTTTGCTTCACCATGTTCCATCACAGCCATACAGCTGTTGGTGGTTCCAAGGTCTATTCCAATTATTTTACCCATATTATGGCCTCCTTATTAACGCAAAGTTTACTTTGCTTTTTTAGTTTTGTATTTCAAAGTTTAGAAATGAAGCAACAAGCGTGCCAACCTATAAAAAAGGCCTGAAAACACGAAAATGGAAGGTTTTTATGCGCCAAACTCTGTGTCATGGCACAACCTTGTGCCAGAATGGCGCAGCAATAAAACATCAGTCTCATAAATACCGGAGAATAAAAAAGCTTTCTCCGAAAAGAGTTTTTGTTTCCCCGCTTTCCAAATGTTATAAGACTATTGTCAATAACTCTTCAGATGTAATGCCTCAGTCTTTTCCTGAGGCTGAATGTGCTGCTTTACGTGATAGTAGCACAACCGTCCCGGTTGTGTCGGTGGCCAGTTAACGTCTGTCCGTTCATGACTCAAGCGAGCTTGAGCTACTATTTAAACCTGCGAAAAGAGTGAGCCATTATCAAACAAAATGGGAATATCGTACTATCACTTCTTGAATTTTTACTTGAAGGCCTGTATCTTACCACATGTTGGATAGTCTTTTTATTATAGATATGAATAAATTTCGAACATTTTGATATATAATAAATTTTGAAGATGCGGGAAAATAGTGGATGCGGCAAGAGATACAACAGAAAGTAAAGATTACGAATTCTCTTGGTCTCCATGCGCGCCCCGCATCGTTGTTTGTAAAGATTGCGACGAAATACAAAGCCGATATAATAGTTGAAAAAGACGGCGAAGAAGTCAACGGCAAAAGCCTTATGGGTTTGCTCATGCTCGCCGCCGCCGCCGGGAGCGTAATTAAGATATCAGCGAAGGGGGAAGACTGTGAGTCCGCCCTGCGCGCAATAGTTGATTTGATAGAAAGGAAGTTCGAAGAGGAATAGTTCGTGTGGCTAAAACAGAAGCAAAAGAGAAAATCTACCATGGCATCGGCGCGTCGCCGGGAATAGCCATAGGCAAGGTGCTGCTCATAAAACAGCACAGCACGTCTTATGTCAAGCCGCCGGACGTTAAAATCTCCCCTGAAAATGTTGACGCGGAAATAAATAAATTTGAGTCGGCCCTTGAAAAAACCAGACAGGACCTTGAAGAACTCCAGAGACGCGTCCAGAATAAACTCCAGGCCCATGAGGCCAGCATCTTCGACGCGCATCTATTGATCGTGGACGACCAGATGCTGCTGCACGAAGTTGAAGACAATATCCGCAATCAACTTGCTCCGGCGGAATGCGCTTTCTTTAAAATTATGGAACGCTACATTACCGCTATTTCCGTAATGCGGGACGATTATATCAAGGAACGCGTCGCCGACATTAAGGACGTCGCTTCAAGGGTCATGGCCAACCTGAAAGCAACCCGCCGTCCCGTACTTGATTATCTGGAAGACATGCGGATCATAATCGCCCATGACCTGACGCCGTCGGATACGGTATTGCTTGACCGGCAGAAAGTTCAGGCTTTCGCTATCGAAAGCGGCAGCAATACGTCACATACCGCCATTCTGGCGCGGTCAATGCAGATTCCGGCGGTCGTGAATATCAAAGGTAATATTACCAATGAAGTTGAAAACGGCGATGAAATCATTGTAGACGGTTTTATCGGCACCATTATTGTCTGCCCCGGAGAAAAAACCTGCGAAGCCTATAAGCTGAAAGCCAAAGAAGAAGGCCGTTTTTACATAGACCTTATTCGCGAAAGCCGCCTGCGTCCCGAAACCCTTGACGGGTTCACGATTCAACTCGCGTCAAATATCGAAACCCTTGACGATATCCATACCGCAAAAAAATACGGAACCAGCGGCGTCGGTTTGTTCCGCACCGAATACATGTACATGGGCCGGGCGGACCTGCCCACCGAGGAAGCCCAGGTCGCGACCTTTACGACCCTGATCGAAGAAATGAAAGGCGAACCGGTCGTTGTCCGGACGCTGGATATCGGCGGCGATAAATATTGCGAAAACCTGTCTCTCAGGCAGGAAGCCAACCCGTTCCTGGGACTCCGGGCGATCAGGTTGTGCCTTCATGAATGCCGGGACATCTTCCGTACACAGCTAAGGGCTCTGCTCCGGGCCGGGGCCAAAGGCGGCCTGAAAATCATGCTGCCGATGATTTCATGCGTGGAAGAGGTTGTCGAAGTCAAGAAAATTATTGAAGAACTTAAAGAAGAACTGTTCAAGGAAAAACTCCCCTTCAACCGTGATATCGAAATCGGCGTTATGATCGAAACCCCCGGCGCCGCTTTGCTGGCCGACCATCTCGCCAAAATGGTGGATTTTTTCAGCATCGGGACCAATGACCTGATCCAGTATACGATTGCCATTGACCGCGATAACGAAAGGGTGTCCTATCTTTATGAACCGACCCATCCGGCAATCCTGCATTTGATAAAAAAAGTCGTTGACGCGGCTAAACAAAACCGGATATGGGTCAGCGTCTGCGGCCAGATGGCCGGCTGCCCGCAATATGTGCCGCTGCTGCTCGGCATGGGCGTTCACGAGTTGAGTATGGTTCCAATGTCCCTCGGCGCGGTAAGGCGCATCATCCGCAAACTGAAAATGCATGAAGCCGAAGTCGCGGCGGAAAAAGCGTTGCGATGTTCAAACGCCAGGGACGCCCTGAACATCTCTCTCGAACTGCTTAATAAGATATCCCCGGAAGTTACAGATTTAGCGTTTCGCGGGTTGTAGGCCATGAAAAGCGGAATAAAAGTAATTGCTTTTGACGCGGACGACACTTTATGGGAAAACCAGCCGCATTTCGATGAAATCATCAACGCTTTTTCGGATATCCTGGAACCTTATTGCCCACCCGCGAAATCCCGCAAAACTGTCCACAGGATACAGGTGGAAAACCTCCCGGTTTACGGTTTCGGGGCACGATCCCTGGCCTTGTCGATGGTGGAGGCCGCATGCCTGCTGTCTGATTACCGGATTGACGCCGTCAGTATTGAAAAGATTGTTCTGCTCGGCAGGAAACTGCTTACCATGCCGGTGAAACTGCTGGATTCCGCCGAAGAAGTGATGAAACAGCTCAAAGACAAATACCGCCTGATCCTTATAACCAAAGGCGACCTGATGGAGCAGGAACGGAAACTGCGGGACTCCGGCTTGCAGGAATATTTTCACCATATTGAAATCCTGAGCGATAAAAAAGTCAAGGATTACCGGAACCTGTTCAGGCGTCTGAACCTGAAGCCGGAAGAATTCATAATGGTCGGCAATTCCCTGCGTTCGGACATAATCCCGGTTCTGGAGCTCAACGCCGGGGCGGTATATATTCCTTATCCCGGCACATGGGAACACGAACACGTGGAGAATTATGACTGCAACCACGAAAAACTCATAACAATAGACAAGCTGAGCGAACTGCCGAAAATTCTCGCGAGTCAGGAATAATTTCTGATTGAACATTGAACATTGAATGAACAAATAGCAGAGAGCCCCGGCATTGCACCATGCCCGCTTCGTTTTGAAGCTGAGATAAAGATACCTTGAATTGATAAATTCCGGGATGACAATAAAAGCAAAAAATAGTGCGGCGAATTGTTGAAATTTGTTTTTGTCATGCTAATCTTTATTTATAGTGTAGTTTTGGAGTTATTTTATGGTACTGAATACGCGTTTAAAAGCATTAATAATTCCTTTATTGATAAGTGTTCCGATAATAACAGTTCTCTGTTTTTTTATTTTTACCACGGAACCGGAAGCCCTTAGTTCAGCCCAGATCATCGCGAAACAGACTTGGAACCGGGAAGAACTTACCGGCGCTTTGGCTTCTGCCTTTTCTCCCCAGACCAACCGCCGCGACCGGCATGACGTCCTGCAACACCTGCGCAAACAACTGAAATCCTATCCGAAAGCTGAACGTTCGAAAATCAGGATTGAAGCATTACGGCGCGCCTTCAACAGCAGCCTCGAACAGATGCGCCTGCTGCCGGAAAAAGACCGGAAAAAACTCCTTGGTTCCATTCAGAAACGCGCTGAAGAATCATATTCGAGAGTACAAAAAATGTCTGCCAAAGAAAAATCACGGCTGCGTTCACGGCTGGATACGGCCGAGGGCCAAGCGGCGGTTGAAGAAGTAAATAAGGTCATGTTTTCCAAACTGACCCCGGAAGAACGTCGGGAATTCGCTCCCGTTACTAAACTCTGGGTAAAAACTTTGAGGTCTTTATGATGATTAGAAAAAATCGTTTCACACTCATCGAATTGCTCGTAACGCTCGCCATCATAGGAATTCTGGCCGCCCTGCTGCTGCCGGCTTTAAATTCTTCAAGACGTCGAGCCCAACAAATTGCCTTCATCGGAAATTTAAAACAGATAGGATTGGCTTTAAACATGTACCTGTCCGACAATCGTTTCATCATGCCCTGCTGCACCATGAAGCCTTCCAACCCACCCGCCGGAGAGGAAAACCTGCCGTGCATTGTCGATGTTTTACTGAATTATGCCAACAAAAACCGGGAAATATTTTGTTGCCCGGCCGATCCCAACCGGCAGTTTTTCAAGGCGGAAGGCACTAGCTACGAATGGCAGTCACAGCTTGGGATAAACGGAATGAAAGCGGATGAAAAAACCTTGAAAGTAATGGGGTTCAAATCTCCGATCCTGATGGATTACGACAATTTTCACGGCAAGTACGGAGATTCAAACTCGCGCAATTACCTTTACCTGAACGCCCGCGCCCTGCAGGACCTGGACAAGGATAAATGATTTTAAGTTGTGAAAACCTGTCAAAACGCTTCGGCCGCAAACTGGCGGTTGACGGCGCTTCCTTCGACATAGATTCCGGTGATATCCTGGGGCTGATCGGCCCTAACGGCGCGGGGAAAAGCACTCTCCTGAAAATGATCGTCGGATTGATCTGGCCCAGTTCCGGCTCGGTTACGGTCTGCGGTTATGACGTTTACCGGCAGCACCGCCAGGCGATGGCCAATCTCGGCGCGATCATCGAATGGCCGGCTTTCCATGCCGAATTAAGCGCCCGCACCAACCTGAAAATCCTGTCGGGCGGACAAGGCAAAGAATATGAACGCAGGCTTGAGGAAATCGCTGAATTCATTGACATTAAATCTTATCTTGACCAGAAAGTCGGCAGTTTTTCGACCGGCATGAAACAGCGCCTCGGCATCGCGCTGGCGTTGCTCCCCGATTCCCGATTCATTATCCTCGACGAACCGACAAACGGTCTCGATCCGGGCGGAATTATTGAAATCCGCTCGATTGTCCGCGAATACAACCGTCAGTTCGGCACCACTATCCTGATAACCAGCCACATGCTCGGCGAAATAGAAAATATATGTTCGAAAGTCGTTATCATCAATGAAGGAAAAATCATTGCTTTCGGCGCTATGAGCGAACTGTTGGAAAACGAAACCTGCGTGGAACTCGTTGCCGACAAAATTCCGGAAAGCGCCGCATTCCTCCAACACACGGCGGATGAAGGCAGTTTGCCGATTACTTTTGTCGAGAACTGCTATGATAAAATCCGGCTGGAAGTCAGCAGGCCATGCGCCGCGGAAGTAAACGCGCTGTTGGTGGAAAACGGTTTTAAAATAAGTTCCCTGCAGACGAAACGGAAAGACCTGGAGAGCTTTTTCATGGAAAAAACAAACCGTAAGGACTCATTATGATCAGAGAAATATGGTTTGAGATAATAAAGCTTAAATCCCAGAAAAAAAATTATATTGTCCTGGTGGGGCATATGCTTTTCCTGGGATTGTGCTACCTTTCCTTCAAGACTTCCAAATTGCACTTTATCAAACGTAACTTACGCGCCAACCAGTTCGATGTGGATATTCTCGACTATCTTGACGGCCTGTTTTTTTCCCGCGCCGGCCTGATGCCGACCTTCCTGGTGCTGATGCCGATTTTTATCTGCACGCTGGCCGGCGGGGTAATTGCCGGGGAGATTCAGCAGGGCAGTTTAAAACTGCATGCCGGCCGCCCGCGTTCGCGGACCAGCATTGTCATGGCAAAAATATTCGCTGTGTACAACCTGAACCTGCTGCTTTGCATATATTTCGCGGTTATCGGCGTACTCATCGGAATAGCCCTGCTGGGCTACAACCCGACTCAACTGGTGTTCCCGACCGGTTTCAAGCTCGGCAACGATATAACCTTGATGACCGGCCCCGATGCTTTAATAAGGTATTTCTGTACGGCTTTTTACTATTCCTTTTCACTGATGGCGCTGGGAAGCGTGGCGCTTTTCTTCTCGACGCTTTTTAACAGTTCCACCGCCGCGACAGTTGCGGCCCTGACCGTATATTTCGTTTGTTTTATCGTGGGGCAACTGCCTTTCGCCGCGGAAATAAAACCCTACCTTCTTTCACAGGTGATGAACGGCTGCGGCGGCATCTGGCTGGCGGAAATTCCCTGGCACCGGCTCGGCAGGAATATAAGCGTTCTGGCTTTTTACATATTCAGTTTTTCATTACTCGCGGTCTGTAGTTTCAATGTTAAGGATATTAAATAATGCTCCCGGCCAAAAGAGAGCTTTGCCCCTGCCTCAAAAAATATATGAAAACCGATTGCATTTTGATTTGAAGAAGTGTATTTTTATTATATGAAAAATTCCTGCCGTTACAACCGAAATTCAATTAACCCTGAGGATGTTTATGTCTGTAAAAACGTTCGTCCTGGATACGAATGTGCTTTTGCACAGCGCCCAAAGTCTGGAATCCTTTCAAGATAACGACATCGTACTGCCGATGGCGGTTATTGAAGAGCTCGATAAATTTAAAAAATATCAGGATGAATTAGGCAGAAATGCCCGGCAGGTGATCAGGACCCTTGACGCCCTGCGCGAAAAAGGCCATCTCGGCGAAGGCGTGTCCCTCGCCAGGACCGGTTCGCTGGCGACCGGCAAAGTAACCATCACCTCCGCCGGAAGAACCGCCCCGGAAGTCAATACGAAACTGGACGAGATATTTAATTCAACTTTTTCCATGGAAAGAGCCGACAACCGTATTCTCAGGGTCGCCATGGCGCTGCATCTCCAGGGTAAAAACGTTATTTTCATCAGCAAAGACATTAATCTGCGCCTGAAAGCCGATGCCCTGGGCCTTAAAGTAATGGATTTTGAGCGGGAAAAAGTCGATTATGACAAACTGTTTACGGGGCATCAGACGATAAGCGTCAAGCAGGACATAATCAATGAGATATACCAGAGTAAAATTATTGAAATAGAGGGAATCTCAGGATTTTTCAATGAGTTTTTTATTCTTGAGTCGGAAGAAAACAACAAGAAAAGCGCTATTACCCGCCTGAAAGAAGACGGCATGCTGCATTTGGTTGATCCGCACCTGGATAACACTCAGGTTCACATATCTCCGCGCAACCGGGAACAGCGTATGGCGCTGGATATCCTGCTCGATCCGGCGGTTCAACTGGTAACTCTGGTCGGTAAAGCCGGGACGGGAAAAACCCTGCTGGCGCTTGCCGCCGCTCTCGATCTGGTCCTGCACCAGAACCGCTACGAAAAAATTCTGGTTTCACGCCCGATCGTCCCGCTGGGAAATGACATCGGCTTCATGCCGGGCGACAAGGACGAAAAGCTCAGCCACTGGATGCAGCCGATTTTCGACAATCTCGACTACCTGATGCATTCGGATAAATCCGACAAAAAAGATCACGTTTCCAGCAAAAAAACCGATAACCTGATCGTCAATCATACCATTGAGCTTGAAGCGATAACCTATATCCGCGGCCGCAGCCTGCCTCGCCAGTTCGTTATTGTCGATGAAGCCCAGAATTTAACGCCGCACGAAGTCAAAACCATTATCAGCCGCGCCGGGGACGGAACTAAAATGGTGCTCACCGGCGACCCGAACCAGATCGACAACCCGTACCTGGATTCTTCCAGTAACGGCCTGACTTATACAGTCGAACGCATGAAAGGACTGGATATTCACGGTCATATGACCCTTGAAAAGAGCGAACGCAGCGAACTCGCGGCAAAAGCGGCGGAACTGTTGTAAAAAAATCGGGACAAAGACTTTCATGTTAAAGACATGATTATCAGTGCAAGCAGAAGAACGGACATTCCGGCTTTTTATTCCGAATGGTTCGTTAACCGGATTCGGGCCGGTTATGTGCTGGTCAGAAATCCTTTTAACGGAAAGCAGATCTCGAAAATCGACCTGTCACCGGAAATCGTGGACTGTATTGTTTTCTGGTCAAAAAATCCCGGCAACATCATCAGGCGCCTGCCGGAACTTCGGGAATACAATTATTATTTCCTGATTACCATTACTTCTTACGATGAGTCCATTGAGCCCGGAGTGCCTCCGAAACCGCAGGTTATTGATACTTTTAAACGGCTCTCCGATTTGATCGGGCCGGAAAAGGTGATCTGGCGCTATGACCCGATCTTTTTTACGGAAAAATTCAATTATTCGCACCATCTCAAACACTTTGAACTGACGGCATCCGGTTTATGCGGAAGAACGGAAAAATGCATTATAAGTTTTCTGGACCTATACAAAAAATGTGAACGCAATATGAGCGGAGTCAAATTCAGGGTCCCGGACTCCGATGAAATGTTCAGAATTGCCGGGGAAGTCGCCGCCGTCGGCAGGGCGCATAATATAAAAATCGAAACCTGTGCTGAAACCGCTGACTTCAAAGCGCTCGGCATAAAACCGGCGAAATGCATTGACGACGAATTGATTTCACGGATAGCCGGGCGGACGCTCAAACTGCGGAAAGATAGAAATCAGCGGCAGGAATGCGGCTGCGTCAAAAGCACGGATATCGGCGCTTACGACACCTGCCCGCACAACTGCCTCTATTGCTACGCTAATCTCAATAAAAAACTTGCCGTAGACAATTTCCGGAAACATAACCCAAATTCAGAGCTTATAAATTAACTCTTGATTTTCATGTAGATACAAAGAAAATAAAGAAGAAGGGGAAAAAATTTTTAATTTTTTGGTTCTTCTCAAAAATCTGTAACGGAACGCAAAAACCGTTAATGCCGCCAATGTCGTACCGCTTTTTCAATCGCAGTAAAGTTTTTCCGCGGCATAAACCGCTCACTTCGTTCGCTATTTATACGCTCCAAAACTTGACAGCTCAATTAAAAGCGAAAGAGAGCACTGTCTTCAAAAACAAAAACATTGTTTTTTGTTTTTGAACTGTTCACCAGTCTTTTTGCCGGGGCGTCAAGTCAAGTAAAAAAGCCTATAAGTGCCCGTAGGGCCGGAGCGCAGCTCCGTTATGCGGCTTTTTCGACTTGACTTGTAAGCCGAAAGGCAAAACACCAACCCGGAAAAACAGCTGCGACAGTAATACAGATTTTTGAGAAGAACCGGAAAATCTGCCTTCCTTCGCCCGGATGTTTATTACGGAACAACCGGAACGCAGGATCGTACATCTGCTTTCCTATCTTCCAGAACTCCGGGGGAATACCCAGATAGTCGAAGAGCCGCTTAAGCTGTCCAATGTGAAATTCTCCTTGCGACAGGATGAACGGAAAATAACTAAAATATATCTTGCGCCCCGGAAACAGGACTTGCCGTTTACGGTTACGGATGACGGTTATATTGAAGTCACGGTTCCCAAAATTGACGGTTACGCCATGATTGTTTTTGAA
>JBAYCO010000007.1:0-22176 GCA_041668685.1 Victivallaceae bacterium
ACTGCAACCGAGTAGGCCGGCTTTCGATGAAAGCGGCAAAGAGCGACGGTATATGGCATCGCAACGTTTCAGTTCGCCGGTCTCATCGAGACGCGGCGCTACTTGGAGCCGCAAATCAAATATAAAAAAAGGTTAAAATCAAACCTAAAACAGTATACAATTCTTTTTTATAGAGGTAATTCAATATTAATAGGAATTTGTTATTTGAACAGGATAATACAGAGTAAAATCTTGTTTAACGCGTCGCGTTTCCCGTATTCGGCTCGATAGGGTTTCGCCCCAAATTTCGTATTTCCTGATTTTCTATGGGACAGCTCTGATTCTCATTTCAAAATCAGATACAATATTCGTCCCTGAAAAAACGTTGGATTTGTTCCGCCAGTTTATCCGGCAAAACAACAGGTTTTTTTGCAGTTAATTCCATAACTTTATCATGTGCCCTGTCAATCATCGGCACTGATTTGCCTTTGGCTCCGCTGAAGTCAAAAAGGTCATTTTTGAAGAATTCCTGACCGTGCATGTTTTCCAAGGTCAAATCATCCGCCAGGAAATGCTGTTCTTCACCTATTTTCATAATACTGTCAAGAGCCATATCCGCTTGTGCAAAATTAATTTTCCGCTGCAGAAACTGTACCGCATCAAACCAGGCATCATGAATTACCGTCATTTCCGGCGCCATGCCTACAGCGTTATAGCATGAACCAAATCCTGTAACGAAATCCGCTCCCGATATTACAGAAGCCAGCATAAATAATATTCCCTCCATTCCATTTTGCTGGTCAAAATGACTCGACATTGTTCCGCCGGATTCACTGACCACCGGGATACGGTAAGATTTGGCTAATTCAATGGCTGCACTTTTCCAGCAAACTTTATCAATTGTATAATAAAGTGAATTCCCATTTGACAAATCAGTAACAGAGGGCCCCAACATGTAGAAAACCGGTTGATCCGGTTTTACCATCTGGACCAATGCCGCCAAGCCGATATTTTCAATATTGCCCTGTAATAATGTCCCATATAGACTATAAGGCGAAGTCGTACCGGCCATAGGGCAAATCGTTGGAATAATTGGAACATCATATTGACATGCGGCCAATATAATATCAATATTGAAATCGGAGATTATCAGCGGCGAAATAACGGCAACCGCCATAGAGAATAATGACGCTTCGCAATTACTGTTCGAATTATATAATTCTATCAGTTTTCTCCAACGCAATAAACTGTCTTCACCCGCAGCATAAATGAAATTATGTTTATTATGATGGAGCAAATGCTGCTTTAACGCCCTAAGGTTGGAATGCTTATCGCTGAAGTCCGCGACCGGAAAATCCATACAGCTCATCGCAACGACCTTGTCCAGTTTCTGGCCGAGGACAGTATTCCTGATAACGTCATCCATTATCGGACGGCGAGGGGTTCCGGACGGACAGTCAATAATCCAGGGATCGGTGACGATAGCATGGCAATGCCTGCTGCCGTCGCCGACATTGCTGCATCGTCCGGCAATATCACCGACAGTAAAGTTTGCGGGAACGGCAGCCAATAATTCATCCAGCAATCGGCGGGGAATTTTGATCCTGTCATTTTCTATTTCGGCTCCATGTTTTTGGGCAATCCGCTGCATATCGGGATGCGTTACCTGAATGCCTTTTTCTTCCAGGACATAAAGAGTCGTATTATGAATTTTTTCAATTTGTTCTGCACTGAGAGTTGGAATCATAATTGTCACCAATAGTATTTACTTTCATATGAAATTTAATATAAAGTAGCGCCGGGAGCAGCCTTGCTCCGGCGTCCAAAATCAATGATTTCAGTGAAATCTATAGCTGTCTGTCGCAGAGCAAGGCTGCTCTTGCGACTACTAAAAACATCATAAAACATTACGCTATTATTTACTTTGTTGATTTCATCTAATTCGTCAGCCGTTTAAATCCCTGGTGCGCGACTGCTCCCCGTAATTTCTTTTCTATGGAGTTGCCGGCGATATTTTTTGCAAGTTCTTCAAAAACCAGGCCAACGGCTTTTGAATATTTTTCGAGCGCTTCTTCATTATGGGCGGCAGTGGGATAAAATACGGTTCCGGCGAGAAATCCTTTCTCAAGCATCAGCTGGGTAAAAAGGGTTTTTAATTCATTTGCCTTTTCGTGTTCAAAAGCAAAATGCGCAAGACAGGGAAAACCGTTATCCGTTTTTACCGGCAAACCGTGCTTTTGCCCTTGTTCCTTCCATATTTTCTTTGCCAGAAGCCCCATCTGTTCGACATAAGAAGAAACATTTATCTTTTCCATTTTTTCCAAAACGGCCAAAGCCGCGGCAGGTCCCACGCGTTCTGTCCAGTAAGTACTGCTGATAAAGGATTCATGCGCGCCGTTCATCGCTTCTTCAGTTCCTATTACGGCAGCTATCGGATGCCCGTTGCCCAAAGCTTTGGCAAAGACCGCAAGATCGGGGCATACCCCCATTTTCAGGTGCGCGCCGCCATAGCATAGTTTCCAGCCGATAGTAATTTCGTCGAAGATAAGCAGCGCCCCGAGTTTTTGGGTTTCATTTTTTACCAGTTCGATAAAATCTTTATCAGGAAAATAATATCTGCAGGGTTCCATCACCACGGCAGCGAGTTTCTTCCCATGTTCCTTTATTACTTTTAAAAATTCTTCCCGGTTGTTCATGGAAAATGTCAAGGTTGTACCCTGCAATTCGCGAGGAACCCCCAAAGGATTAAGGCCGGGCAGCAGATGCCCGTCAAGGGAACTGTCGTTTCCCAGGTTGGCCGCCAGATACCAGTCGTGCCAGCCGTGATAGCCGCATACCGCCACCTTTGAGCGTTTCGTCGTCGCCCGCGCGATTCTTACGGCAACCGCCATGGCTTCTCCGCCGCTTCTGGCAAGCCGGACATTTTTTGCCCAGGGATGAATTGAGCACAATTTTTCTGACAACTCGACTTCTTCAGGCGGGTTCAAGGTACTCATGCAGCCGCTATCAATAGCTTTTTTGGCGGCTTCACTTACATCCGGGTCATTATAACCCAAAAGGCAGGAAGCGATACCGTTAAGGGACATGTCATAATAATGATTGCCGTCCAAATCCCATACTTCGCATCCTTTTGCCCTGCTGTAATATGGAGGCCATACTCCGGGGGCGAACATTTCGGGTCTCTTGCTCAGGAGTTGAGTTCCTCCGGGAATTATTTTTTTCGCTTTCAAATAAAGGGTTTGGGTTTTATTCATTGCTGTTTTTTCCTTTAAGGCTGTTTATAAATAATTCCGCGTTTTTCCGGAAAAGCTTATCGATGGCATTACTTGAAAGCCCGAGCATATCCGCGGCGCGTTTTTGCTGGACGAGCTGTTCGTAAACAACTAAGGTGGCCCTGGCGTCACAGTGTTCAAGCCGCTCCGCACCCGGATAAAACTGCCAGGCCCCGGCATAAGTAATATATTTGCCCCGGTCACAACCGGCCGCGACATTGTCGGAACCGAACATTATTCGTTCAGGAGCTTCGTGTTTCAAAAGTAAATAATGCGTATATAAATCATTGACGGCCGAAGTGTCATAGTAAATGTTCGGCAGGTGTTTAAGAATATGGATTGCCTTTTCGAGGAAAATGGAATTGAAAGCCCTGGCGCAGTGTGCCAGAACCCATTTCACATTCGGATATTTCCCTGTCAAATAGCGCAGATCCTCAATATTTTGCGGCGAATCGGCTCCATCCGGCATTGATAAATGCAGGATAACCGCTTTTTTGTGTTTATTAATTACTTCCAACAGCGGTTCCGGCAGAAAATCAACTATTCTTGCGTACTTGGGATCAGCGGCAAAAATACGATAGGGTTTTACGGCGCAAAAGTTGTCTTTTTCAAACCCGCTGGACAGTTCTTCCTGAGTAGTTGCCGGAGTAACCACCATCGCAGCGGCGGAAGCCCGGTCTGCGGCAATTTCTTTTGCCAGCCAGCGGTTATGTTTTGCCGTATCCATACCGGGTATCGGGGTTCCCATGACCAGAAAACGGCATTCTCGCCCGGGGAAAAGTTGTGCGGACCAGCGGCGCAGACCGAAAAAGTTTATTTCCGTGCGCAGAATGGTGTCGGCAGGCGGTAAGTGCTCCTGTCCGTTTTCTGTCCATAGGTGCGTATGTATATCGTATATCTTCCGCGGAACAAAATTTTCCAGTTCACGCTCCCAGAATTCACGATCAAAGTCATTATAAGTCAGTTTTCTTTTCATAATATCCTGCGGGGCTCTAAATTTTCCATAAACATGGCCGGATTAATTTTTCTTCAAGCGGCGGAACAGCTGCTTTAACGGCCTGATACAAAGCAGGCGGCAATGGTCCTTTCTTAAATAATTGCAGGTTCTTTTCCAGTTGTTCTGCGTTATCCACCCCGGTAAGAATACTGGTTATTGCGGGATTGCTTAACACAAAACGGACACAAAGTTCCGGCATGGCCATTCCGGCATCGGCCGCCAGCCGCGCCAAAGTGCGCCGCGCCGGGATAATTTTACGTAAGGTTTCAGCGATATTTTCTTCCGACATCAGCAACAGCCCCTGAAGATACAGGCTCCGGGTAAAGATATTGATGTTTTGTTTTTCCGCTTCCGGCAGAAAACGGTCAAAACGTTTGTCGAGAATATTATAAGGCAGCTGCACGAATTTGGCTTTTTGCGTCAGGACTTCGTCACAATATTGAACCGTATCCAGAGAAACCCCGCAGTTTTCTATTAAACCCTGTGCTTCAAGCTGTCTGAGAACCGGTAAATATTTAACATCTTCTTCCCGATGGAATAAAACAACGCTCAGATAATCCAGACGCAGGCGGCGCAAGGAAGTTTTCACGGATTCGCGGATGAAGTCTGCCGCTTCACGGCCGGCAAAGTTTCGTTCACTGACCGGAGGTACTTTGCTGATTATGTGGACTTTTCCGGACAGTTTGAGCTCTTCTATTATTCGGCCGAGCACTTCCTCGCTGTCGCCATAGATGGCGGCGGTGTCAAAACAGTTTATACCGCCTTCAAAAGCGGCCCGCACAATATCCCGCGCTTTCTCATATGCCGGTTTGCCGCCGGTATTGGCGATCCCGTAATTGAGACCGAACTGCACGGTTCCCAGTTGGATTTTAGAAATTTTCATTTGGCGGTGTATCCCCCGTCGACCGGAATGTTTGTCCCGGTAATATACGCCGAGGCGTCGGAACCGAGAAAAACGATGATCCCTTTAAGGTCAGCGCCGTTAGCCATTCTTCCGAGCTGTGTTCTCGCGCTGTATTGCCTGACAAATGCTTCCGGCTGATCAGGAGTATTGAGGCCGCCCGGTGAAACGCAGTTGACCCGGACGTTATATGGGCCGAGAATACTTGCCGCCCAGCGGCTGAAATTGATCATACCGCCCTTTTCATAAAAGTAGATCGGGCTTTGGTTGGCACCCATATCAGTCCCGGCGTAATTAGCCATTTCAACGCCAATCATACCCATCATCGAACCGATATTAATAATCGAGCCGCTTCGCTGTTTTTTCATATCCTCGGCAAACAATTGAGTGATCTTAAACAACGCCGAAGCATTGACATGCAGGCTTTTGTCATAATATTCCAGATCCCTGTTCCAGCCGCTGCAAGCGCAGCGGGTTACGGCGTTGTTGACAAGAATATCGAAACGGGAGTTTTCCGCCATGATGCGAGCGTGCAGTTCTTCAATAGAAACGTCGCTGCCGAGATCCAGCGGGAGCGCTGTTACGTTAAAGCCGCGTTCCCGTTCCTCCGCAGCAACTTTTTCAAGCGTTTCGATACCGCGTGACGCGATATATACTTTGGCTCCGGCTTCCGCCAGCGCGGCGACAATCTGGCGACCGTAAAACCCGGCGCCGCCGGTCAGCAGCGCTACCTTGCCGTTAAGTGAAAATGTGTCAAGTACGTTCATGTTTATTCCATTTGTTTAATATTTATTATTTTCCCATTCTGGTTCCGGCTCTCGATGCCTCCGATTACCAGTTTCATAAGTTCTTCGGTTTCGCTGAACGGGAACGGATATTCGCCGGAACGCAAAAAGTCGATAAATGCCTGGAGCTGGTTTTTGAACGCATAAAACGTGTCGCTTGCGGAAACACAGATATTACCGGCGGTACCGGCAAGCCGCAGGGCTCCGCCGTACTGGATGTCTTTAATCTGAGCAACGACGATATCAATTCCAAGCTCGTGCGTCATATGGATGACGTTGCGTTCGAATGCGCCGAGAGTTTGAATGCTCTTAAAGCCCGGCCCGACAATCGGATAGATCGCCTCCAGCGCGTGAATGCCGTAAGTTTCCCATTTTTTGCTCATGGTGGTCGAAACGAAACGCAGTTTGCCAAGTTTGCGGGTGGATATCCGGTAAGGCTTGTACTCTTTTGCGTAACGCATGCAACTGGACGACATTACCGGGCGCTGTTCATCGATAATCCATCGCCGGAACGTTGCCAGGTCTTCCCGGCTGCAGCACAGCGGCTTGTCAATAAAAAGCGGAATTCTTTTTTCGGCAAACGGTCGCGCCCGTTCCACGTGCTGGCCGCCGATATCGGTGGCAATAATTACCGCATCCACTTTTCCCGCCATATCTTCCGGGGCGTCCACGACATTCGGGATCAGCGAACATTTCGCGACATGTTCGGCGTCGGCCAGGTTATCGCAGTAAATATGGGTCACTTGGGCGCCTGATATTTGCAATGTTGTTTTCGGCTCTTTATTTAAGTAGGCGGGAATTCCCGGAAAAGGGCATTCCCTGGTCATGGTTTCGCGGTCATAACCGTTGAAAATCGCGCTCCACGAATATGGATGACCGTTGCCTTCGGTCATTCCGATAATTCCAAGTTTTATCTTGTCAGGGTCTTTTACCAGTTTCGACATAAATTTACCTCGAAAGATGTTTTATTATAATATTTATATATAAAAATATTTTGTCTGGATTGATTTTTCCACAGTTGTTATATATAATTTTATTGGTTAGTAATATAATTTTATGGGATTTCATTATGAATATCGAAACTTTGGATTTAGGCACAATCGTCCCGGATAATATTGAAATAATATATCCGCAGGACCATTCGGCAATATGCGGAGGAATTCATTTTCATTGTCATCCGTTCTGGGAAATCAAAGTGTTTATAGAACCGGAAAGCGGTTCGCCGCTTATATCAATAGTCGCGCCGAATGCGATACACCCTGAAACACCGGCAAGACTGTTGAAATCCGGCTGGGTGCTTTCTTTTCAGCAGCCACATGTCGGCTTGATGTTCCATGCGGATTCAACACAGGAACATTTTGCGGCATTCGACAAGATCAATGAATTTTGTCCCGGCGGCCTGGAAGAATTGCTGCGGATGTTCGCCGAAAGCGGCCGACAAGGCGACAACCGGCGGTTCAATGCCCTGGCCGCGGTTTTGTTCAGCGCGGTTTTTACGGTAATGCGTCATGACAATTACCGGCAGGAGTCCTCCAAAACTTCCCAGGCGTGCAGATATATAGAGCGTTATTATTACAGGAATAATTTATCCGTGGAGGAGGTCGCGGCATTTCTGGGCATAACTTCGGGCCATCTGGCAAATTTGTTCAAAAAAGAGAACCTGGGCGCCGTCAGGGCGTTTATCATAAAAACCCGGCTGGAAAACGCCGTACAGTTACTTCGGATGCAACGTTTCATAATCAAGGAGATAGCTGAAATGACCGGCTGGAACAGCCAGTTTTATTTTTCCAACAGCTTCCGGCACGCTTACGGTTGCGCGCCGTCTGAATTCATGAACTTAAATGCAAATTAACGCCGTGTGCAAATTTTCTGTCTACGGCTCGTGAGGACACTCGCTCTCTAGGAAACGCACAATGCGGCGATAGATGTAAAACGGGAAATGGGGTATTCGGGAAAACAAACTTCCCAAGCTCAAAATAAGGTAAAAATAACTTATACTGATAAGTTATGGGATGACAATGGACTTTTTCAGTAAAATTACTCTATGACTTCCAAAATCAAGGTTACGTTGGCGGCTCCGTTCGGGGGAATAGGCAGATATTGAACTTTTCGCAGGAGTTCACTCACGGATTTGTCCATAGCGGCGACGCCGCTGTTTTTAAGTATACCCGCATTCAGAAGTCGACCGTCGGCGGCAATATTCAACCGTATTTTCACTTCCGGGCGTCTTCCGCCCAATACGCTTTTATCCGGCGTTTCCCATAACTGATACAAATAGGCTCCGACGCTGTTTTCGTAGCTTTGAACCGCTCCCGAACTTTGCGTGTGCGAACGTATTTTGACCCGGTTCTGGTTCAGGTATTTGACGAGATCTTGTTTACTCATCGGCGTAAATTTAGGAGTGGTTTTTTGGGGCTTGACGTAAACGACTTCTTTTGAAATCTTTATTTTTTTAGCCGGTTTCCATTTTTTTACAGTTTTTTTGGGAGTGGTTTTTACCGTTTTTTTTACAACCGTTTTTTTCGGAGCGGGTGTTTTTTTAACTTCGGGTTTCGGTTGAACGTTCGGCGCCGGGGGAGTAGCGGCGGGGGGAGCCGGATTGACCGGCGGCGTATAAAGCGATACGGTAATGCTTTGAGGGCGTTCCGGCCGGAATAGCTCAACAATGAATCCCCAGACCAGAATAAGCAGGATTATGACGCCGTGCACGATCAGCACGGTGCGGAAAATTTTTTTCCGGGTACGGGCGGAAACCAGTTCGTTTTCTTCTTTATTTGTATAAAAATTTCCTGTCATGCCAAGCGGTTCAGTTTATCTGGTTTCAGCCGTAGTTATCAACGAAATATCCGAGAAACCGGAATTCTTGATCTCTTTCATCAATTCAATGACTTTGCGGTATGGAATATCGCCGTCCGCGCGCAAAAAAAGCACCGTTTTGGGGGCCGTGGTTTTCAGGTTGCCTAAAATCATAAGCAGTTCGTCCCGACTCACGATCCGGCCTTTATAGTTGATTTGCCCGTTCGCCAGCAAGTTGATGGTTTCGGAAGGCTTGTCTTCTATTTTATCGGCGTTCATTTCCGGCGGGGAAACGTCTATAGAATATTCCAGAAGCGGCGTCGCGATCATGAAAATGATCAGCAGCAGAAACGTCAAGTCCATCAACGGCGTCATGTTAATTTCATCGATGG
This sequence comes from Victivallaceae bacterium, assembly GCA_041668685.1. GTDB lineage: Bacteria > Verrucomicrobiota > Lentisphaeria > Victivallales > Victivallaceae > JAHOYW01. Next base: position 9,123 of record JBAYCO010000007.1, read on the forward strand.
TATCGAGTTGTGATCGTCTTTTTCTACGGTTCACGGCCCTGTTTCCCTTATTTTTCCATTTCAAGCTGTTCGAGTTTGATTTTGGCGATAAATTCCTCGGTGAAATTATCCATATAAACCGTCAATTTCCGTATCGTTACGGTCAAAAGGTTATAGCCGATAAGCGAAGGAATGGCGACCACCAGCCCGACCACAGTGGTCAGCAAAGCTCCGCTTACGCCGGGAGCCAAAGCCCCGATATTGGCGCTGCCGTGCGCGGCAACCGCGGTAAAAGCCAGCATTATTCCCCAAACCGTCCCGAACAACCCGAAAAAAGGGCTGACGCTGACGGCTGTCCCAAGTATGCCGATACGTTTTTCAAGAACCATAATCTGGTCGGCGACTTCGCGTTCGAGGGCGGTATGGATTGCGGAAAGCTGGGCTTCCGTGAGTTTAATCCGGGGCGGCGTTCCCTGGGTTTGCAGCATTGAAACCTGTTCGTGGGAAAGGTTTTGAAATTCCATCAACTGCTGGATTCCCGCCATGTAAACCCGTGCGACCGGGGACGGATTGTCTCGCGCGCTGCGGTAAAGCCCGAAAATGGTTTTGCTGTTACGGGCAAAAGAGATCAGGTATTCCGAGAGCTTCACTGCCCGGCGCAGGGCCAGTCCCTTATCAAGCATAATGGTCCAAGTCAGAATAGAACCGAATAAAAGGAGAACCACTATCGCCTGCCCGACCGCATCACTGTGCGAAAAGGCATACCCCACCCCCTGGGCGGCTATTATGGAATTGAAACTCGTTAACATTATTGCCTCCATGTTTTTTGAGAAAACGCCCTTTAATATTCATATTATCAGAGTATATTCTCCAAGCGCATATTACAAATTATATATCACAAAAAAGAGAGACTTTCATGAAAGATTTTTTTACTGTTCTCGGCTATGATATCGGCGGTACCAAACTGGGTATCGGCCTTGTCCGCAGTGACGGGAAACTTCTAGGCCGGGACCGGATAGAAAACAAGGATACAAGACCGGAAGACGTTTTGCCGGAAATGGTTGAAAAAGGCCGCAAACTGATCTCGGAAAACGGTTTGACGACGGATGACGTCCGGGCAATCGGGATTTCAGCCCCCAGCCCCGCCGACATCCCGAACGGCATCCTGACCGCGCCGACCAACAATAAACTTTGGCGCAACGTCCCGGTAAAGCAATATCTCTCGGAACAGTTCGAAATAGAGGCCTGTTTCGACAATGACGCCAACGCCGGAGCTTTGGCCGAATGGTTTTTCGGGGCCGGCAGGGGAGCTGAAAACCTTGTTTACCTGACCATGAGCACCGGGATCGGCGGCGGCATTATCGCCAACGGCAAACTGGTGCAGGGAGCCAGTTATCACGCCGGGGAACTCGGCCATATGGTGCTTACTATCGACGGGCCGGAATGCGCGTGCGGACTTAAAGGCTGTTATGAAGCATACTGCGGCGGAGTCGCGGTCGCCCAAAGAATACAGCGGGAACTGGCCGGGCAGCCGAACCATCCGATTGTCGAATTCGCGGGCGGAAAACTTGAAAATATTGATTTGATCGCACTGGAAAAGGCCGTGAGGGCGGGAAATGACTATGCGGTGAATTTCTGGAATGAAATGTGCCTGCGAAACGCTCAGGCATATGGTATGCTTATGAACTTGCTGAATCCCGAAAAGATCATTCTCGGAACAATCGCCTGGGCGGCCGGAGACCTGTTCATGAAGCCGGTACTGGAAAACGTTCACCGTTTTGCCTGGAAGGAAACTTACGAATCCTGTGAAATCGTAACTAGCGAACTCCGCCGGGACATCGGCAGTTATGCCGGCGCCGCGGTTGCTTTCAACCATCTTTACGAACAGGGTGAATTCCAATTATAAAAGGCCTGTTTGCAGCATTTAATTTTATATGCTATTATATAAACATTAATCATCTGGAGATTCTTAATGGATAACTCAAAAGACATACGTTGGAAACAAAGATTTCAGAACTTTGATCGCGCTTTTGTTTTGCTGCGTTCCGCTTTTGATGACAAAAAGCTTGATGATTTCTCCGAACTTGAGCAGGAGGGAATTATCCAGCGTTTTGAGTTTACTTTTGAACTGGCGTGGAAAACGCTTAAGGATTATCTGGAAAACAGCGGTATCGTATTTTCTCCGGCAACGCCGAGAAACGTAATAAAAGAAGCCTTTAATCTGGGTATACTTCCCGACGGGCAGTTGTGGATTGACATGATGCTGCACCGTAATATCTTGTCTCATAATTATGATTTCTCAAAATTCAAAATTGTTCTTGAAGCAATTGCCGCCAGATACCTTAACGCGTTCGAATATCTTCATGAATGGTTTACGGAAAGGCATCTGAATAATGACTGACACCGGACTTTCAACTGCGGATATTGAGGTGCTTTGCACAGTGTTCAAACGCCATAAGGAAATCAGGCGGGTGATTCTTTTCGGCTCCCGGGCCAAAGGAACAGCCAGAGAAAACTCAGATATAGACTTGGCAATTGACGGAATCGATGATGAACTTCAGATTGAGAATCTGGCGATGCGACTTGATGATTTGCCCCTGCCGTACAAATTCGATGTCAAAGCGTTGAATAATATCAGGAACCCGAAACTTAAAGAACATATTGCGCGAGCCGGGGTTGTGATATTTCCTTAGCCGACAGCCGGCATTATTTTCACGAAAAAATGCCGATAGTGTTAATATGACTTGATTTCCTGATTTATATGTATAAATTATTCCCCGTATTTATTGTTGGAACCGCAGGTTTTCAATGAAAATTCCCGCCGGGCGGGAAGGTTGTTCAAACGTGGATAATTTTTATATTGCACATATCTTGAAGATAATCAGACTGCTGTGTTTAGCCGTAACTGTTACAGTCAGCGGATGCATGTCGGCCAGAATGACGACAAACCTCAAACCATCCGCCGATCCGAAACTGAAATCAGCCGCCGGGAAATTTTATATCGAAGGAATAAAATATACCAACATCAGCAGTTCTCAGCCGCGGGAAGACAAACCGGCTCTCGCAAAATCATATGAAAATGATTTCCGTAACCAGTTGCTTTCTTCCATGCGCAAAGAATGTGTCGCCCGGTACCCCGGACTCTTTTCTACTGAACCGGCTTCTGCCATTCCGTTGCGGGTTGATGTAAAACACATGTCCAGCACGGATTCATCCCAGGTGCCTTTGAAAATGTTCTGTACGCTTCTGCTTTGCGGAACGATTCTGCCGTTATCTACGGAAACCGACGAAAAAATCGAACTGGATATCGGTATAGACGACGGCCGGGGAAATATAGCCGGGAAAGCTGTTAAAAAAAGTTTTGAACGCAAGAGTGAAGTCTGGGTAAGCGTACTGCTGCCTACCGCCCTGATCCCCATTCCGGGCGAGTCGGATTTTCCTAAAATATCCGGAACCATATTGGGAATAGACAAGCAAGTTACCGACAGCGCCCGGATAACAGCTCAACAAATCATAACCGCCGTCGCAAAAGCGATAATAACTAAAAATATCGCCTATTGGAAAACAGCGCCCCCAAGAATCAAAACGCCCGTTTTATCATCCGCGCCTTCTACAGTTACTTCTATGCAGGTAACACCGGCGTCGGAAACATCGGAACCGTTTTAACTTTTGTTCGGACAGAAATATAAGGAGTTGACAATGGTAAACGCAAATAAGATATTCAAACTGTTTTTCCTCGCGCTTCTACCTGTAATTATAAATGGCTGTTCATCGACGCCTGAAAAAACCAAATGGAAACCTACGCAGATTCTTAAACCTCAGCCTAAGGTTGAGGAAAAAGAGAAAAAGCCGGAAATACCGCCATCCCCGGTGGCTTTAGCGCGGGCCGCGGTAGCCGCCAACCCGATGAGCTGGCGCGCCGTTAACCGGCTCGGAGTAACTCTTTTTAAAGAAAAAAGGTTTGCGGAAGCCGCTCTTGCTTTTGAACAGGCTATCGCCATGTTTTCAATATCATCGACCCTGGAAAGTGAACAGATGGTGCGGGAAGCCCGGCAACGCGCGATCAAGGCCCAGCGGGAAGCGAATATCAGGCTGAAGAAACAACAGGCTGAAGCCCAGAGGCAAATGCAGGAACAACAAATGCTTGCGGGTATGCTCTCCATGATGCCCATGATGCCCGGCGCCAACGCCGGAACCGCGATATTTGCCCAGGCCGGCCAGACTCTGCTTAACGTCGCCATGACGCCGTCAGGCGTGGATATTGCTACGGACCCGGCAATGCAGGAAACCGTTGAAGCGTCACAGGCGCTCAAAAGCCGCGAATTGTCTGCTGTTTACGCCAATCTGGGCCAATCCCGCATGGCGTTATGGGAGGATGAAGCCGCCCTTGACGCTTTTCGTCAGGCTTACGCCGCCGACCCGTCGCGAACGGATTTCCTGTTCATCCAAGGGAGCCTTTCCCAGAGAAACAATGATTTAGTCGGCGCCATGGGGTTGTATGCCCGCTATATGTCCGTATCGCCGGAAGCAAAACTGCCGGTGGCGTGGATTGAAATCGCCGAATGCTGCCGCAACCTTGGGTTGACCGGGGAAATGCTCAATGCCCTGGCTGCGGCGCGAAAAGCATGGGACAGCGTAACCGGCCGCGTCACCACCCCGACTACGGAGCACGGTTACAGTAAAGTGCTGGAGACAGCCGGGTTCTACGAAGAAGCGCTGCCTTATATCCGGAAATGGTATGCGGAGAAACCCAGGGATCCAGCTTGCCAACGTCTCTGGGCAACTGCTTTGCTGAAGGCGTCAAAAATAGAGGAAGCCATAAAAGTTATAGAAACTTTTGCGAAAGATCCGAAATCAGCCGCCGCAAACAAGATATTCCTGATTTATTTTCAAGGCATGACCCAGATACATCTCGGTAATTTTGATAAAGCTAAAACCATCTTGAAGCCGCTGGGGTCCGGCAAGTCTCCCGGCCTGGCCGCCGCGGCAAACGCCATCTGCGGCCGCCTTAACGAAACAAAAGAATGGATTTACAAAATCGAGAACGGGCAGTCGTCCCCGGATAAAGCCGCGATTGAGTGGTACCGTCTCGCGTGCGTATGGCTGGTTAACGGCAATCTTCCAAGGGCGGCGGAGTGTACGGGAAGGTCTATCGGCGTTCAACCGGAATACGGCCCGGCGCTGATATTGAGGGAACAATTGCTGGACATGATCTCCGGGACCGTTAAAACCGCCCAGTTGAAAGCCGCCCAGGCGGTAGCTGATAATAATATGGAAGCCGCCGTCCGCATATTGAACGACATATTGATCAATGCGCCGGTCGGGAAATTGTCGGAATCCCTGATTTCCCAAGGAATGAAATACGTTTCCGCTTTGAAACTCAAACCGCGCATGTCTAAAGAAGCCCAGCGGTATTACCTCCGCGCCAAGGCCGTATTGAAACATGCCAAAGGCCAGGAAACCGTCAAAGAAGCTCTCTGCCTTTATTTATGGGCTCTCAGATATGCGCCCTTGAACCCGGAAATACACTTGAGCCTGTCTTCGGTTTACGAAACCCAGAAGCAGTACCGGAAAGCCCTGTATCATATGCAGGTTTATCTTAGCGGCGCCGGGAACAGCGGCAATCTTGATACGGCTGTTGAAAAATACTACGAATTGCAGTATCTTAATGAAAAAGAACTACGTAATATCCAGTCCATTATTCCCAAAAGCAACTGATTGCGGTTAAATGGGAAAAGGTGCTTTATGAAGTTCAATATCCGAAAAAAACCTGAAATGTCGGGAATATTTATAATTTCCCTGTTGTTTATACCCGTTCTGCTCCATGCCGCCGGGCAAGCCCAGTGGGAAAATCAGGTAAACAACGCCTTCCGGCAGGCGCGCAAGTCGGCATCCGGACTGAAAGGCCAGGCCAGGACCAGCGCCAACCGGTATATAAACCAGGCTGAAACCGCATGGAATAAACTGAAGTACAATTATCAGCCGGTATGGTACCTCCAACAGCAGTATCAAAAACAGAACCAGATAAATCTACTTTTCATGCGGCAGCAGAATTTAAATACCTTCCTCCAGCAGAAAATGAAAAGCGATTCCAAAATCCTTGAACTGCAAACTATTAATCCGTTTGGGGATTACCGTTTTCACGGCGTTTCTCTGCATTCGAAAGACGGACGCCTGCACGGTCCCGGCACAATCGCCGACACCCCGGCGCTGAACAACCTTTTTCGCAAACCGGACAGCGGTAATGATTTGGGTACGAATACCCTGAACGAAATGCAGAGGCTCGAAAACACCGGAAAAACCTCCTTTAAACAAGCATCGGGAAAAGCGCTGGAACAGGCTGCTTCAATAAATCGCAGCGGGCAGTGGGACAATCCAGCAGGCGGCGATAAAGATATTTCCGTGGCCGCGGTAAAGTCAGAAAATCCTTATAAATATGATTCCAGCGTAGTTGATTTGACCGGTATCGACTCCCCAACTCCCCAACTGCTGCGGAAAAATGAAAATAATAACGTCGCCCCGGTCATAAACGGTCCGGATTACAATCCTTACGCCGAAATGAGTGATGAACGCTTGCAGAAAAAAGGAGAAGCCCTGAAAGAGGCGCTCAACGGAATTAGAAAACTTTCAAGCGAAAATACCGCCGGTTATTCGCAAATCGAAACCGGTTCGCGGGAAGGCATGAAAGATGCCGGCCAGGTCATGATCGACGCCGGAACGACCTTAATGCTCGGCAGCAATACTCTTCTTATGGCTAAACCGGATGGAACAATACCTTCCGGTCTGCTGAAAATGAGTAATGACGGCGCCGGTTATGTTGTAGACGCAAACAGTGCGGGGGAAGCCGTCAAAAACAAACAATGGGCCGATGCCGCCGCTCAGGCGGCGATGACTTCCGCAGGCATCCTGATTGATGCTAAAAACATAAAAGCAACGCCGCTTTCCGCAATTCCAGGCGTTGTCAAGCTTGGCTTGGATACCGCTTTGGTTTGGGGCAATTACCTGGTTCGGCGCAAGGAATTAAATACCAGGGACAAAACGGCCGAACAACTTGAGGCCGCCCGCCTGAAATTGACCAGACAATTGAATGAAGTCATGCTTGAGCAAAAAAGGCGAAGCAGCTACAAGGTTCCGTAGTATGAGCTTAACCGACTTTGCCGGAACTTTCAAGTAGGCCGGCTTTCGATGAAAGCGGCAAAGAATAAGATTATGCGACCTGTCAACGTTGCAGTTCGCCAGTCTCATCGAGACGCGGCGCTACTATAGTATCCGCTAAAATTTTTCGGCTATCGGGAAAGATATTTTAAAGGTGGTGCCTTCACCCAGTTTAGTATCAACGTCAATATCGCCGCCGTACTTCTTCACGTAATCCATACAGAAATGAAGCCCGATGCCGCGGCTGCTGCTGTTGTCTTCGGTTTTGGTGGAAAATCCGAAATTGAACATTTTGGCTTTGACTTCATCGGCAATACCCGGACCATTGTCGTTTATCGTGACGACAGCGTAATTCTTTTCATCCCGCACTTCTGATTTCAGACTTATGCTCAAAGCATATTTCTTCTTTTCCTTTTTTTCGGATTCCATCGCTTCTATCGCGTTTTTAATGAAATTGATAAATACCTGGGTAAGCATCGATGCGTCAACCAGTATTTCCGGGATATCGTCTTCAAGGTTAGTGGAAATCTTATAGCCGCGTTTGTTGAATGATTCATCGAAAATCTTCACGGATGACTCGATTACTTTGTTCAGGCGGGTCATGTTTTCCGTGCCGAGTTCGCCTACGAAACGCTGTTGAAGTTCAATGATTTCACTGATATGGAATAATTTATCCGACATTGATTTAAGCAGCAGGGCGCTTTCATCGGCTTCCTGTCCCAGATGCGCCAGCAGTTCTTTCATCACGGCGAAATATTCCCTGCCCTGGGAGTCTTCTTTCAGGAAATTATCCAGATTGCCCTTTTCCATTTCTTTTTCCATGCGCGGAATAATCGTAGTGAGCATGAGGTGTTCCGGACGGTTTTCGGGTTCCACATTGAATTTTTCGATCAGGCTGTTTACCGTAAGTTTTGCTATTGTTATCGCGTTGCCGATATTGTGAATAATACCGGAAGACACCTGGGTCATGCCTTCTTCCCTTGCGACCTGAAGCTGTTTTTCATATTCCTGACGTTTTCTGAAAGCTTTTATGACCTCAATACAAAGAGAGGCTATTTCCGCCAGGCGGATCAGGTAGACTCCGTCGTTGCGGGACAAATGCTGAGAATCGAAATCACCTTTTGAGGTCACTATAATGCAGCCGTAGATTTTGTCCTCAAGCTTTATCGGGGTCATCAGGGAGAGAGGGGCTTCCTTCAAATAGTTTTCCGGGAAAGATTCAGGCGCTTCACCGTCAAAAAAAGCGAAACCTTTGGAACCGCACAGCGATTCAAGTTCCTTTACCGTAAATTTGGTTTTAAAACCGCGTATGAACTCGGTATGTTTTTTGTCATGGGCAAGCAGTTGGCTTTCTATTTGCGGGCTTACCTCCTTCAGCGGAGGAAAAGTTCCGGAGACCGCGCACCCGGAAAAATAGTTATCTTCTCCGCACAGCAGTATCGCTCCGCCGTTGGCTTTAAGGGACCTGACGGTATATTTGATGAAATAAGGCAGGAATTCCTTCTCTCTGCTTTGAGAGGCCACAACCCGTCTTGAGAGGCGCAAGATATCGGCGGTTGCGCTGCGTTCTTTGTTGACCCCCTTTACCAGGCTTGCGGAAATACGTCTCAGTATTATCAGTTTCGTCCGCAAAATAACAATTGTTACCGCCAGTATTACAGACAGCAAGATTAACAGGAAAAGTTCCATTTTTGTAATTCACCTTTTATTTGTTTTTTTGCAGTAATTCCTCTGCGTTATACGAACTTCGCACCAATGGCGCGCTGGCAACAGATTCAAATCCGATCTTTTTGGCGAATTTCGCCCATTCATCGAATTTTTCCGGTTCAACATAGCGGTCCAGTTTCCAATGTGCGCCGGAAGGCGGCAGATACTGTCCGATGGTAACTATGCTGACTTTGTTTTCCCGCAATTCCTCCAGTGTTTCAAGGACTTCATTGTCATTTTCGCCGAGCCCGACCATAAAACCCGACTTGACGGGAATTTTTCCTTTCGTCAATTCGAAAGCGTTACGCAAGACCTGCATTGAACGGTCATACGTGGCTTTATCGCGTATTTTTGCCGCCATCCGCCTGACGGTTTCGACGTTATGGTTGAAAACGGTCGGACCGGCGTCAAGAACGGTTTTCAATGCCGCGATATTGTTGTTAAAATCGGATGTCAGGACTTCAATCCCGGTTTCCGGAGTTTCTTTATGGAGTTCGTTTATTATTGCTGCGAACTGGCCGGCGCCGCCGTCTTCCAGGTCGTCACGGGTAACGCAGGTAATAACGACATATTTCAATTTCATTCGTTTAACCGCTTCGACCAGATTTTTTACTTCAGCGGGATCCGGCGGAGCGGGATGGGGATTGTGACTGACCGCGCAGAACTTGCAGTTTCTGGTGCATTCATCGCCCAAAATCATAAAAGTCGCGGTTCCCCGGTGCCAGCATTCTCCCAGATTCGGGCATTGAGCGCTGGCGCAGACGGAATGCAGTTTAAGTTCATCCATGAGATGCGCGATTTCGTTGCGATTAGTCCCGCAGTTTATTTTTACCCTGATCCACGGCGGTAATTTACGACATTTCTGCATATATAAATATAGTTGTGACTTTACGTCATTATTCTTAAAATATGGAAACTACTATAGGATACTTATGTTGTTTTGTCCATCCGAGTTCCAAATTATATTGCAAAATAAACTTTTTTAAACTCATACGTAAGAAACGGATACCGGCAACCCGCAACGGACGAAGATCCGACTATACGGAAGAAACTATTACCGCGGCATTCGAACCGCCGAAAGCGAAACTGTTGCTTAACGCATGTTTAATTGCAACGTTTTCACGCGTATCCAGAACAAAATCAGCCCATTTAAATTCTTCTTCCGGATTTTCCAGGTTCATGGAAGGACTGATGAATTTTTTCTCGATCATCAGACTGGTGAATATTATTTCGACCGCTCCGGTGGCCCCGATCATATGTCCGGTCTGGGATTTAGTACTGTTAATTGCGGGAGAAGGCCCGAAAACTTCTTTTATAGCTTCCATTTCAACCGGGTCGCCGATAAGAGTAGCGGTACCGTGCGTGTTGATATATTCAATATCCTCCGGCTTCAGTCCAGCGGAAGCCAAAGCGCCGCGCATGACTTCAATACTGGCTTTCGCGTCGGGCACCACCATATCCGTAGCATTGCTGTTGCCGTAACAGCCGCTTATCATGGAAACAGGGCTGACCTGACGTTTTTTGATGCTTTCCTCTGATTCCAGAACCATAAAACCGGCTCCTTCGGCAATGACGAAACCGTCGCGATCGACAGCAAAGGGACGACTGGCTTTTTCCGGGACGTGGTTATAAGCCTTGGACAACGCGCGGATAGCCGTAAAACCGAGAGCCTGCACCCAGTCGCATTGTTCGGCTCCGCCGCAGACGACGATATCATACATTCCGGCCTGGATCATCCTGGCGCCGAGTATGGTAGCGTGGGCGCTGCTGGCGCAGGCGGCGCTTATATCGTAGGATTCACCGGTAAACCCGAAGACCAGAGATAAATTAGCGACGACGGACGAAGGCATTATGCGCGGAACGACGCACGGGTTAACCCGCCGCAACTGCCGCGTTGTTTCGTAACCGCAGGTGGATTCATAAATTTCTTTATAGCAGCTTCCGGCAACTCCGGAAATCAGGGCTATGCGTTTACCCGCGATGTATTCACGGGTCAAGTTCGCTTCGGTAAGCGCCTCGTCCAAAGCGATAGTAGCCATTACTGAAGAAGGAGTCATGAAGCGCAGACGTTTCCGGTCCAGAAGCTCATTTTCGACATCCAAATCAACGCCGCCGGCAACCTGGCTGGTTAATCCGTGGGAAGCCCATTCTTCCTGGAAAGTAATACCCGATTTTCCCTCTCGCAATGCTTTTTCGTTAACGGCTTTACCGTGTCCAAGAGGAGTAACCAGTCCTCTTCCCGTAATAAAAACTTTTTTCATTTAGGCCTTTTTATATTACGTTCCTGCTTAAATAAATAGTCAACTTTTCATAAATAAAATAGCGATATTTATTATAAATTCTACTCCGGAACTGAAAAAAAAGAAAAATTCATTGCCCATTTCCTCCCTGCCTGCGTCAATTAAGCGCTCTATTTCACTTTGGTAAGTTTTACCTGCACTTTTTCGGGATAGATACTTTTAACGGTAATTTTGTCATTTGAACTGATCCAGCAGGATATGTTTACGGAAAAAGTTCCTTCCGTATCCAGGGAGGATATATCAATGTACGGTTTGACGGACTCATTTTTCAGAAGATCGACAGTGCCTTTCAGGCCGCTCAGGGTTACTGCGACATGCGGTGAAGACAGCAGTTCAACTTTAAACTTGCCGGACTTGCCGGGAGATTCCATGACCTGGATCGCGACATTTTTAATGGTGACTGTTTTGCTCTGGCGGATTATTTGCACCTGCGCGTTTACCCTGTCCGGGGAAACCGAAGTGGATGGGTCCTTCAAAATTTTCGTCTTATAGTCGAAACTGTCTGTCAGGTTTGAACTAAGCGGAATCGGGGCGCTTTTAACTTTGCGGATTTTTTCCAGAATGCTTTCCGGGCCGGTAATCAGGACTTCCGAAGGCTGGAAAATGACTTTATCGACGGCATATCCCTGCGGCAGGATGTCTTTATTAGCGAAAGTCGGCTCGATTTTCACTTTTTTCGAGACTTTGCGGTCAAGGTTAAGCGCCAGGTCCCTGGGATCGATTCTTATAACGGTAATGCCGAGCGGGGTCGAAACGTTATCGGCGGTCAAACGCAGGTTATATACTTCTCCCGGTATGTAGTCGGAGAGTTTTACCTTAGTCTGTATTTTAAAAGAAGTACGGTTTGACTGTTTGAGAATGCCTTTACTGCCTTTTACTACAAGTGAAACCCGCGGCGTGAGTTTATCGAGATTAACCAGGGAGGTCGGCAGGTCTATATCCACCGGGATATTGTTGATCTGTTCTTCGATGCCCAGACGGCTGGTGACTATGAAATAAAACAATACCGCAAAGAACAGGGCTATCGCTTTGCGCAGGAAATCGTTGCGTACGAACCCCGGAATCCAGCTTGATTTGGAGCCTTCATTCACGTTTTGAGTCATTCTGTTTCTCCTTTTGAGAATCCTTCCTGGTTAATGACCGTGTCTTCCATGGAAAATATATTTGCAAATGAATTGTCGTCCGAGGCCATCAACAGGGCGCTGAGGTAGCGCAGGAGTTTATCGACTTTCACGTCATAGCGGATACTGCCGCGGCAGGCGACGCTGATATTGCCGTTTTGTTCGGAGACGACGACGACAACCGCGTCGGTTTCCTCGGTAATGCCGACGGCGGCCCGGTGCCGGGTGCCGAGCGATTTGGCAAAACTTTCATTCCGGGAAAGCGGAAGAATGGCGTGAGCCGCGATTATGCGGTCGTTTTTAATGATTATGGCTCCGTCATGCAAGGGCGAGTTCGGATAAAAAATGGATTCAAGGATCATCGAATTGACTTTGATATCCAGTTTTACCGCATCTTCCACAATGGCGCGCATTCCTATTTTGCGTTCAATTACCATCAGGGCGCCGATCTTGCGTTTAGCCATGTTAAGGACGGCGGTAGTTATTTCGGTAATAACTTCCTTTTTCCGGTCTTTCTGGCGAAACGATATACTGCCCAACTGCGCGAAAGCCCGGCGAAGTTCCGGCTGGAAAATGACGATCATGGCCGTCGCCAGCAACGTCCACAGTCCGCTGAGAGCCCAGCTCAGCACTTCAAATTTCATGAGGTCGGCGACGGCGGTCAGGATCAGGAGGGCGATGAGCATTCCGGCAAGGATATTGGAGCCGCGGGTGCCGCGCAGGTAATAAAGTATTTTATAAAAAATGAATGCCAGTATAATGATTTCGAGCATAGGACGGCAATATTCCCAG